>CACXEZ010000001.1 GCA_902766815.1 uncultured Erysipelotrichaceae bacterium
AAAAATAAATATTTAAAAAATTTTTTTATAGGGTTAGTTTTTTTGTTTTTATATTTGCCTATTATTATTTTGATAATATTTTCTTTTAATACATCACGTATGAATATTATTTTTGAAGATTTTACTGTAGATTGGTATCACACTTTATTTCAAAATAGAGATTTGTTGAATGCTTTTCTTAATACTATGATTATTGCTGTTACTAGTACAGCTATTTCTACTGTTATTGGCACTATGAGTGCAGTAGGATTACATAAATATGACTTTCCATTTAAGAATTTAGTACAGAAGTTAATTTATATTCCAATTGTTATACCTGAGATAGTACTTGGAATTTCTTTGTTGTCTATGTATACTTTGATGAAGTTGGAACTTGGAATGTTTACTTTAATACTTTCTCATGTTGCTTTTTCTATTCCTTATGTTATTGTTAGTGTACGTTCTACCTTATCATACGAACTTAAGACTTACGAGGAAGCAGCTTATGATTTAGGAGCAAATAGTTTTATGACTTTTTTTAAAGTAACATTGCCGTCTATTATGCCTGGAGTTGTTAGTGGTGCTACTTTGGCTTTTACGTTATCTATGGATGATGTTGTTATTAGTTATTTTACAGCGGGGCCTGGTAGCAATACGTTACCTTTAAAAATTTATTCTATGATTAAAACTGGAATTACTCCTGATGTGAATGCAATGTCAGCTTTGATGTTGCTATTTACTATTGTTATTTTGACTTGTTCTGTCATTGTTCAAAGTAGAAAGATTGTAGTGGGTGATAGGAGATGAAACAAAATAAATTTATTTGGTTGATAGTTATCTTTATGCTTTCTGGTTGTGAGACTAATTATCATTATGATGGTGAAGTTAATGTCTTAAACTGGTCTTCTTATATTCCTGATAGTGTGATTCATGGATTTGAGGATGAATATCATATTAAGGTTAATTACGGAACTTATTCTTCTAATGAGGAGCTTTTAGCAAAAATTACTTCTTCTAAAGATGGAACATATGACGTTATATTTCCTAGTGATTATATGATTGAAATTATGAAAGAGAAAGGCTTGATTCAAAAAATAGATAAGACTAGACTTACTCATTTTGGAAATATTAATTCCTTATTTTTGAATCAAGAGTACGATTATAATAATGATTATTCTTTGCCTTTTTTAAGTACTGTTGTGGTGATTGTTGTGAATCGAGAACATATCCAGGATACTATTTATGGTTATCAAGATTTGCTTAATTCTAATTATCAAAATAATATTGTTATGTTGGATGATCAGAGAATTGTAATAGGTATGGCTTTGATGGCATTGGGGTATGATATGAATGATGTTAGTGAAGAGGCTTTAGATGAGGCAAGAAATTGGCTACTTCAATTAAAATCTAATATTAAGGCATATGATAGTGATAGTCCTAAAACTTTTTTTATTACTGATGAGGTAGATATTGGTGTTATGTGGAATGCGGAAGCTGAACTTGCCAAAGCATATAATCCTAATATAGAAATTATTGATGCTTATGAGGGACATGCTATTAGTACGGATAATTATGCTATTGTAAATGGTGCTAAAAATGTAGATAATGCTTATTTGTTTATTGATTATTTATTAAGAAATGAGATTAGTGATAATATTACAAGGGAATATCCTTATATTAGTTCTAATAATATTTTACAGAATAGTAGTATTGTTCCTTATGAAGTTTTTGATAATGGTTATTATGTTAAGAATATAGGTAGTCATATTAGGGATTATGATAAGTTATGGGCAGATATTAAGTAGGTGGTATTCGTGAATTTATATTTTTTAATTATTCAATTAATTGGTTTTTTGGCTTGGTTACTTTTAGCTATTAGTTATTATAAAAAAGATACTGATCGAATTTTGTCAGTTCAGTTAATTGCTAATATTTTATTTTGTCTTCATTATTTTTTGCTTGGAGCTTATAGTGGTTTATTAATCTGTGTTTATGAAGTTTTGAGAGATTATTTATATTATAAAACAGATAAAGATAATTATATTTTTATGGGTAGTTTAATTATTTATGTTATTAGTAGTATCTTAACTTTTACAACTGTTTTAGATTTGTTTCCATATTTGGCTAGTTTAATAGATGGATTCTTTTTAACTAAAAAGCGAACAATGGTTGTATTTGGTGCAATCATTACATATACTTTATGGTTTTTATATGATATGTATGCTAGATCTTACGCTGGTGCTGTTACGGATGGTATTATTATTATTTCTAATATTTATATTTTGTTATTTAGAAAAGATAGTGATAAGGTTATTAGAGGGAAAAAGATACATTTTAAGAAATATTAGTTTGTGACTAATCTCTCTTTTTTTAATTCTAAAAATTGATTGAAAAAGAATTGGGGTTGTGCTATACTAAGAGTGTAAAATAGAAGGAGGATAAATAATGAGTGTAAGAGTGAAGGATTATATTACAACACAAGATTTTACAAAGGAAGAGCTTTTGGATATTCTTAACTTAAGTATTTTGATTAAGAAGAATATTAAAGCTGGATATCCACTTAATGTTTTATATCATAAAACATTGGGAATGATTTTTGAGCAAGCTTCTACTAGAACTCGTGTTTCTTTTGAAACAGCAATGACACAATTAGGTGGACATGCTCAATATTTGGCACCTGGACAGATACAACTGGGAAAACATGAAAGTATGAAAGATACTTCGATTGTACTTTCAAGACTTACAGATATTATAATGGCTCGTGTTCAACAACATGATACAGTTGTAGAACTTGCTAAATATTCTACTGTACCTGTTATTAATGGTATGAGCGATTATAATCATCCTACTCAGGAGATGGGAGATATTATTACCATTTTTGAACATATGCCTGAGGGTAAGACTATTGAGGACTGTAAGGTTGTATTTGTTGGTGACTGTACACAGGTGTGTGCATCGTTGATGATGATGATTACTAAGATGGGTGGTCATTTTGTACACTTTGGTCCAAAAGGATTTCAATTGAAGGGTGATTATTTAGATATTGCAGAGGCTAATTGTAGAGAAAGTGGTGGTAGCTATTTAATTACTGATGATGCAGAGGAGGCTTTAAAAGATGCTGATTTTATTTATACAGATGTTTGGTATGGATTATATGAATCTGAACTTCCTAAGGATGAAAGGATGAAAATATTTTATCCGAAATATCAAGTAAATAGAGAAATGCTTTCAAAGTGTGCACCTCATGTTAAGTTTATGCATTGTTTGCCTGCTACTAGAGGTGAAGAAGTAACTGATGAAGTTATGGATGATGTACATGTTTCTATTTGTTTTGATGAAGCAGAAAATCGTTTAACAGCTATGAGAGGATTACTTGTATACTTTATGGGGAAAATGGATGAAACAATAGAGATATGTAAAAAAAATTTGGGAGAATAAAATAGGAGTTAACTATGGAAAAAAAGAAAAAATTTAAATTAGTTGATGCTATATTAGGGACTGTTTGTTTAACATTGGTGTGTGAATCTGTTATGCCGACAGCCGCTATTGGTAATACACAATATTTTTGGTGGATATTTTTACTTATAGCATTTTGTTTGCCATATGGTATGATTACTGCAGAACTAGGTACTACGTATCCTAGTGAAGGGGGAATGTATGATTGGGTAAAAAGGGCTTTTGGTCCTAAGTGGGCAGGTCGTGTTGCTTGGAATTATTGGATTAATTTTCCGTTATGGATTGCATCACTTGCTGTTGCTGTTACGGATATCGTTGCTGGTATGTTTGATATTGAACTTAATATTTGGATCTTACTTATTATTCAACTTGCTTATGTATGGTTAGTAACATTTTTGGGAACCAAGAGAGTTGGAGAAAGTAAATATGTTGTTAATTTAGGTACTGCTTTTAAAATTATTTTATTGCTTGGAATTGGATTATTGGGAGTTTATACAGTTATTAAGACTGGTGAGAGTGCTAATCCAATTACTAGCATTGGTGATTTATTTCCATCTTTTGATTTGGAGAGTTGGTCATTTATTTCAATTATTTTATTTAATTTTATGGGATTTGAGGTTGTAGGTACTTGGGCTAGCGATATGGATGATCCTAGAAAAGATATTCCTAAGGCTTTAATTTTTGGTGGATTATTGATGGCAATTTTTTATGTTCTTCCTGCAGCTGGATTTAATATTGCATTATCTCCTGAGGTTGTTTCTAATATGGATCCTGAGAATGTTGTGGAAGTATTAACTGCATTATTTACGGCTGTTGGTTTAAGTGCTGGAGCTATTAAAGTAATTGTTATTATTGCAGGATTTATGTTTATTTATACATTTATTGCTAATATTGCTTCTTGGTCTTTTGGTGTTAATGAAGTTGCTAAATATGCAGCTCTTGATGGCAGTATGCCTAAGATGTTTACTCCAACAAATGAAGAAGGAGTTCCTTATAAGGCATCTATTATAAATGGTGTGGTTGCTTCATTGATTGTTATTGGAGGTGTGGTTGCTAATTTAATTAATGAAGATTTTGGTGCATCGTTTAGTTTGTTTTTCTGTTTAAGCTGGATTACTTTATTAATTAGTTATGCTCCTATGTTTTTAGCATTTTTAAAATTAAGAGCAACTGATAGAAAAACAAAAAGAGTATATAGAGTTCCTGGTGGTGATTTAGCAATTACGTTAGCTACTTGGGTTCCATTTGTTATTTTAGTATTAGGGATTGTATTTACTTTATTTGGGGATTTTACTTATGAATATGTTGTAGATAATATTCCATTGTATGCTGGTGTAATTTTATCATTTATTTGTGAAGAAATTTTGGTTGCTAGAATTAAAAATAAATAGTTATTTATAAGCGTAATTTTGTAATGGTAAAGAATCCTATGGGGTTCTTTACTATTAAACTTATTTTAATTCTATTTGGAGTTGGAGGTGTTGATTTGTCAATTGTTTTGTTTTTTATAGCCGTTGTATGCTTTGTTTTTGCAGCATGTATTAAATATGTTATTTGTCTTAATGAGTCAAGAGAAACTTTTATGGCTCAAGCAACGGTTGTTATGCATAATGTGGAAGATTATTCATCTAGAATTACTCCTATTGTTGAGTTTTTAGATAATGGCAAATTAGTTAGATCTTCAATGGCATCTTTACCTAAGAAAATATGTCCAGATGTTGGTAATACTGTTTCAATATGCTATAGTAGGAATGTTTTTAATAAAGGGAAAGTTACGTATCAGGTTTGGCTTAACTCTGTGGATAATACTGATGATGATAAATTTATGTTAAAACTTCCTAGTGTGTTGATTATAATTGCTTGTTTTTTAATTGTTTTTGGTTTTGTGTTGATGTTTGTTTAATGAGAGAATGAAGGAGGGATTTTTATGAAAAGATTAGATGGTACTCCTAAAAAGGATGGATTTAGAATGCCTGGGGAGTTTGAGAAACATTCTGGAACTTATATTATATGGCCTGAAAGACCGGATAATTGGAGAAATGGAGGAAAGCCTGCTCAAGAAGTATTTGTAAAAGTTGCTAGTGTTATTGGTAAGTATGAACCTTGTACAATGATCGTTAGTCGTGAACAATATTCTAATGCTAGACAAATGTTACCTAGTTATGTAAGAGTCGTTGAAATGAGTAATAATGATTCTTGGGTGAGAGATTGTGGAGCTACCTTTCTTGTTAATGATAAAGGAAATAAAAGAGCTGTTGATTGGTATTTTAATGCATGGGGTGGTCTTGTAGACGGTTTGTATTTTCCTTGGGATGATGATGATAAGATTGCACAAAAAATGTGTGAATTAGAAGGTGTTGATAGTTATCGTTTGCCTGATTTTATTTTAGAGGGTGGTTCTATTCATGTAGATGGTGAAGGAACGGCTATGGTAACGGCTGAATGTTTGTTATCAGAGGGAAGAAATTCTCATATGACTAAAGATGAGATTGAGGATACTTTAAAGGAATACTTAAATGTTGAGAAAGTTTTATGGATTCCTAGAGGTATTTATAATGATGAAACGAATGGACACGTTGATAATATGTGTAATTTTGTTAGACCTGGTGTTGTAGTTCTTGCATGGACTAATGATGAGAATGACCCTCAATATGAAAGAAGCGTAGAGGCTTTTGAGTATTTATCACGTGAAACGGATGCTAAAGGAAGAAAATTAGAAATCCATAAATTGTTAACGCCATCTCCTATTTTAATTACTAAAAAAGAAAGTCAAGGAGTAGATGCTGTGGATGGAACACTTCCTAGACAAGAAGGAGATAGAATGGCAGCTTCTTATGTGAATTATTATACAGGTAATGGTTTTATTGCTTTACCAGTATTTGGGGATCCTAATGATGATAATGCTGTTAAAGTATTACATGAATTATATCCAGATAGAAAGATTGAAACTATCTATGCAAGAGAAATTTTATTAGGTGGTGGAAATATTCATTGTATTACTCAACAGATTCCTAAAGGTAATGAAAAATAGTATCATATAGAATACAAGGTAATTACTTTGTGTTCTTTTTAGTAAATAATAATTAATTTCTTGAAAGTGGTATATTAGTTTGGTATACTTAATAATAGAATAGGATAAGGTGATTTATATTGAGTAAGATAGTGATTGCTTTAGGGGGAAATGCATTGGGGAATAATCCTAAAGAACAGTTAAGACTATTAGAAGGCGTTGCTAAAGTTATTGTTGATTTGGTTAGGAATGATAATAAAATTGTTCTTACTCATGGAAATGGTCCTCAGGTAGGGCAGATACTATTAGCTATGGATTATTCTCATAATGGTGATATTGGTACTCCTAGTATGCCGTTCCCAGAATGTGGTAGTATGAGTCAGGGATATATTGGTTATCAATTACAACAATGTTTACAAGATGAACTAGAAAGGCAAAAGGTAAGAAAGAATTGTGCTACTTTAATTACGCAAGTGTTAGTAGATGCAGATGATATTGCTTTTCAAAATCCAAGTAAGCCTATCGGTATGTTTTATTCAAAAGAAGAGGCTCAAGAAATTGCAGAAGAAAAGGGATATCAATTTGTTGAGGATGCTGGACGTGGCTATAGAAGAGTAGTACCTTCGCCAATTCCTGTGGATATTATTGAGAAGAAGATTATTAAACAACTTGTCAATCATGATAATATTGTTATTTGTGCTGGTGGTGGTGGAATTCCGGTTATTAAAACGGATAAGATTGAACTTTTAGAAGGAGTAGAAGCTGTTATTGATAAAGATAGATCAGCAGCATTGCTGGCTAAGCAAATAGGTGCTGATACACTGTTAATACTTACAGCAGTGGATAAGGTTTCTATTCATTATAATACTCCAGAGCAGATTGATTTAGATAAACTTACTGTTGAAGAGGCAGAAAAATATATTAAAGATGGGGAATTTGCTAAGGGGAGTATGTTACCAAAAATAGAGGCGTGTATAGATTTTGTAAAATCTAGTGATAGAAGACGTGCTATTATTGGTTCCTTAGAAAATGCCAGAGATGCTGTTAAGAGAAAGAATGGGACATTGATTAAGAAAAATTAGTGATTACGTAAAAATGTACAATATTTCTTAAATAATGTGCGTTTTTCTTTTTTTATGCTTCTTTTTTATAATAATTTTTTATTTTTAGTAACTTTTTTCTATTTATATCGGGTGTTATTTTTTTTACTTTTTTGTGATTTGTCGATAAGTTTAAAAACATGAAAAAATTCATAGACTTTTTTCTAATTATTGTTGTATAATAGGTTTATAATTTTAGAAATGAGGGATATGTATGCTAGATATTAAGTATGTACGTGAACATAGTGATGAAGTTAAAGAAAATATTAAGAAGAAGTTTCAAGATAGGAAATTACCTTTAGTTGATGAAGTTATTGTATTAGATAAAGAAATTCGTGAATTGAAAGTAGAAGGAGATACTTTAAGACAAGAGAGAAATGAAATTAGTAATATAATTGGTACATTAATGAGGGATAAAAAGATAGATGAAGCTAATGAGAAGAAGGCTCGTGTTAAAGAAATTAACGAAAAATTAGTTGGTATTGAAAAGGAAGAGGAAGAGAAGAGTAATTTGCTTAAAGAGAAGATGATGTTGATTCCAAATATGATTGCTTCAGATGTACCTATTGGAGAAGATGATTCTAAAAATGTTGAAGAGGTGCGTTTTGGAGAGGCAATTGTACCTGATTATGAAATTCCATATCATTCGGATATTATGGCTAGTTTTAATGGATTGGATAAAGATGCTGCTGGGCGTGTTAGTGGCAATGGATTTTATTATTTGATGGGAGATATTGCTAGACTACATTCTGCAGTTCTTGCTTATGCTCGTGACTTTATGATAGATAAAGGATTTACTTATTGTATTCCACCTTTTATGATTCATGGGGATGCTGTTGAGGGGGTAATGTCTTTTGAAGAAAAGGAAAATATGATGTATAAGATTGAGGGGGAAGATTTATATTTGATTGGTACTAGTGAACATTCTATGATTGCTAAGTTTAAAGATCAGATACTTAAGGAAAGTGAACTTCCTATTACTATGACCTCATATTCTCCTTGCTTTAGAAAAGAAGTAGGCGCTCATGGTATTGAGGAAAGAGGAGTTTACAGAATTCATCAATTTGAGAAACAGGAAATGGTTGTTTTATGTAAACCAGAGGATAGTGAAGCATGGTATGAAAAAATGTGGAGCTATTCTGTAGAGTTATTTCGAAGTTTAGATATTCCTGTTAGGAAATTAGTTTGTTGTTCTGGAGATTTGGCTGATTTAAAATATAGATCTTGTGATATAGAGGCTTGGAGTCCAAGACAAGGTAAATATTTTGAAGTATGTTCTTGCTCAAATCTTACTGATGCTCAAGCTAGAAGACTTGCTATTCGTTATAAAAAGAATGATGGAGATAAGGAGTTTGTACATACCTTAAATAATACGGTGATTGCTCCACCTAGAATGTTGATTGCATTTTTGGAGAATAATTTACAAAAAGATGGTAGTGTATTAATTCCTAAGGTATTACAGCCTTATATGGGTGGTAAAGAAAAATTAGTTCCAAGTAAATAATGAATTTTATTGTTAGTTGTTTTATTGATTAAATTCATGATTTTAATAGTAGTTTTTATTATGATGTTTCTGGTAGTATTTTAAATATTTATTTATATCATGTTATTGAGTAATATTAAGCAACATATAATGGTTTAAGATGTATCTTAAATCTCTTTTTTCTAAATAAAATATTGTATTTATAAAGCAATAGTGTATATTGTGAATACTAAGATTGTATCTTTTTCTCTGGTATTGATAAATGATTAGATAATGGGTAGGTATGAATAGTACTGTTTATTTTAAAGATTTTACAGGTGATGTTAAAATCATGAGATATTGGAGGGATATTAATGGATTGAGATTTAAGTTTCATGATATCAGGGGAGTTAATTTTAGTTTTAATTTCTGTGATGATGAAATTCTTAAAAAAGAGATTGATGATAGAATCGAGGAAATATCGGCTGGTGGTATTTATAATGATAAAACTGGTCATTTTAATTGAAAGTTATTTGTGAGTCTGCTAATTTTATTCGAGAAGATAATGGTAAACAGGTTAGTAGTGGTAAAAAAATTAAAGAAAGAAAATGGTTATTTTAGTGTATTCATTTTAGTTATAATAGTTGAAATTATTGCGACTCTATGGTTTTATAGAGTGTAATGATATAGATAGGAGGAAGTATGAGTAATATTTTAAAAACTAGAGAAAAAGGAAATTTGATTGTGATTAGTGGACCATCTGGAGCTGGGAAAGGAACTATTATTAGTCAGTTGCTTACTCAGGTGGATAATGTGTGGTTATCTATTTCTATGACTAGTAGAGCAGTTAGAAGTAATGATATACCTAATGAAACTTATTTTTTTGTCAGTAGGGATGAGTTTGAGAAAAGAATAGAAGATGGAGTGTTTTTAGAATATGCAGAGTATAATGGCAATTATTATGGTACTCCTAAGGATAAAATTAACGAGAAATTAAATGAAGGTAAGGATGTTATTTTAGAAATAGAGATACAGGGTGCTTTAAAGGTAAAAGAGTTGGTACCTGATGCGATATTTATATTTATTATGCCACCTAGTATGAGAGAATTAAAGAGAAGATTAATATCTAGAGGTACGGATAAGATTGACAAAATTTTAATGAGATTTCAGACAGCTTATCAAGAAATTAATGAGGTTACTAAATATAATTATGTGGTTGTTAATGATTATATTGATAAGGCTGTTTCAAAAGTTCAAGCAATTTTGTTATCGGAAAGATGTAGAGTAGATAGAATTGAAGAAGTATATCTTAATAATATGGAAGAGGAGATTCATGAACTTCTAGTAGATAAAGACTTTGAAAATGTAGATAAAAATATATAGTGTTATTTCTTTTGGGGGCTACTTGTAAAGATATTCATTTTGATTTATAATAAAATTAGGTTAGAGAAGAGGGATGATAATGGTAAAATATAAAACAATGGATGCAAATGAGGCTGTAGCTAGTGTAGCTTATAAATTTAGCGAGATATGTGGTATTTATCCTATTACACCGGCATCTCCTATGGCTGAACATATTGATGAATATTCTTGTCACGGAGAGAAGAATTATTTTGGTAATGAGGTAAAAGTAATTGAGATGCAGTCTGAAGCTGGGGCTATTGCAGTTGTGCATGGTGCTTTACAAAGTGGTGTTTTGTCTACTACGTTTACGGCTAGCCAAGGACTTTTGTTGATGATACCTAGCTTTTATAAAATAGCTGGAGAAATGTTACCTCTAGTTGTTCATGTGGCGGCTCGTAGTTTGGCTACGCATGCTCTTAGTATTTTTGGGGATCATCAGGATGTTTATGCTGCTCGTGGTACAGGGGTATGTATGCTTAGTTCTAGTAGTGTAGAAAATGCTTATTATATGGCGGCTGTTGCGCATTTAGTTAGTATTAATAGTAGTTTACCATTTATTCATTTTTTTGATGGATTTCGTACTAGTCATGAAATTGATAAGGTAAAACTTATGGATTTATCAAAATTAGAGAAATTTATTGATAAAAGGGCTTTACAAGCATTTAGAGATAGAGGAATGAATACTAGTAAAGCTACTACTAGAGGAATGGCTGAAAATGATGATGTTTATTTTCAACATACGGAATCTAGAAATCAAAATTATATTGATGTAGTAGATCAGGTTATTGATGTTATGAATAAGATGAATCAGTTACATGGTACAGATTTAAAACCTTTTCATTATTATGGAAGTAAAGATGCAGAAAATGTTATTATTGCTATGGGTAGCGTTTGTGAAACCATTAAAGATGTTGTGGATGAATTAAATAAACGTGGTAGTAATGTTGGAGTTATTACTGTTCATTTGTATCGTCCTTTTAGTGGCAAATGTTTATTGGATGTACTTCCTAAGAGTGTTAAGCGAATTGCTGTTTTGGATAGGGCAAAGGATGCTGGTGCAGCAGGTGAACCACTTTATATGGATGTAGTTGAATCTTTAATGAATAAAGATATTATGGTTATAGGTGGAAGATATGGACTTTCATCTAAGAATACAACTCCTGGTCAGATCAAGGCTGTTTATGATTTTTTGAATCATCGAAGGGCTAAACATAATTTTACTATTGGTATTGTGGATGATGTTACGAATTTAAGTTTGAAAGTAGATGATAAATTTATTTTGCCTAGGGAGGGGTATGAGGTATTAATTTATGGGTATGGATCTGATGGTATGGTATCTACTAGTAAAGATTTAATTAAAATTATCGGGGATCATACCAAGAATTATGTACAAGGATATTTCCAATATGATTCTAAGAAAAGTGGTGGAGTTACTAGAAGTCATATTCGTGTGAGTGATAAAAAAATTCGTAAAACTTATTATGTAGAAAATCCTAGTCTGGTGGTAGTTAGTAAAGACTCTTATATCTATAGGTATGATGTATTGGATTCTATTAGTAATGGGGGAACATTACTTTTGAATACTTCTTTGAAGGATGAGGATTTGATTAAAAGTTTACCTAATAAAGTTAAATATCTTTTAGCAAAGAAGAAAATTAAATTTTATGTTGTAGATGCCTATGGGCTGGTAAATCATTTGGGCTTAAGAAATAAGATTAGTACTTGTATGGAGGTTTGTATTTTTGAACTTTTGAGTATTATGAGTCGTAAAAAAGTCAATATGATTATGAAGGAGTCTAATGAAAAGAGATTCCAAAGTAAGGGTAAGAGTATTATAGATATTAATAATAAAGTTGTTGATGAAGCAATTAAAGTAATGAGAGAAGTTAATGTAGATAAAAAATGGCTTCATTTAGTTTATTTTGATGATGATAATCAATCTTTAGATGATATGATAGGTAGATTAAAGGGGGATAGTTTGCCTGTTAGTGCATTTTTAAAAAATAAAGATGGTGTATTTTGGGGTGGTAATACCAAGTTTGAAAAACGTGATATTGCTGAAAGAGTTCCTTATTGGATACCACAAAATTGTATACAGTGTAACAATTGTGCTTTTGTTTGTCCTCATGCTGTTATTCGACCATTTTTGATTGATAAGTCAGATAATGAAGTATCTTCTATTCCTTCTATGATGCCAAGAGATGTTAATTATGCGATTGGTGTAAGTTATCAAGATTGTACTGGCTGTGGTCTTTGTAGTAGTGTCTGTCCTGGTAAGATGGGAAATAAGGCTATTATAATGGAAGAATATGATAGAAGTAAATTTAGGCAAGAAGATTTTGATTATTTGATGCAGAATAATATTAATGGTAGTTATCAGCCTAAAGTTATGAATGTGAAAAATGAAGGTTTTATTTCACCTAATTTTGAATTTAGTGGTAGTTGTGCTGGCTGTGGTGAAACTCCTTATTTAAAGAATTTAACTCAAATGTTTTCTCATAATTTATATATTGCAAATGCTACTGGTTGTTCTTCTATTTATGGAGCTAGTATGCCAAGTAGACCTTATAGTGTTGCTTGGGCTAATAGTTTATTTGAAGATAATGCAGAGTTTGGTCTTGGGATTTCTAAAGGACTGGAGTTAAAGAGAGAAAAGATAGAGCAGTATATGAGAAATAATCTCAATAAGGATAAGGTATTGTTTGAGAGATGGTTAGAGCATAAAGATGATTATGAGGTATGTTTAGATGTTTATAAAAAACTTGATTTTAAGAAGCATAAGCCTTTGATGCCATTTTCTGATTTTATTGTACCTAGTAGTATGTGGATTGTTGGTGGAGATGGGTTCGCTTATGATATTGGCTATGGAGGGCTGGACCATGTTTTAAGTAGAAATGATGATATTAATATTTTGGTATTGGATACAGAAGTTTATTCTAACACGGGAGGCCAGGCATCTAAGTCTAGTAATAAAGGTGCTGTTGTTCAGTTTGCTTCTTATGGTAAGGCTAATTATAAAAAAGATTTGGCAAGGATTGCGATGTGTTATCCTCATGTATATGTAGCTTGTGTTAATATTGGTTATGATAAGGAACATTATTTGAAAGTTTTACAGGAAGCTAATGCTCATAAGGGACCAAGTTTAATTATTGCTTATTCAGCTTGTATAGAACATGGTATTCGTAAGGGTATGGAACACTCTATGGAGAATAGCTATTTGGCAACTAAGTGTGGATATTTTTTGACTTTTAGATATAGACCGGAAACTGAAAAGTTTATTTTAGATAGTCGAGATGTTGACTTTTCTTTGTATGATGAATTTTTGTCTGGAGAGAATCGTTATGTTAATTTGAAAAGGATTAATAAGAAGAATGCTGATGAAATATTAAACAGTCAGAAAGAATGGGCTTTAAAGAGATACGAATACTATAAAAGATTAGATACAGAGTAGCAAGTCTAATCTTTTTTTTGACAATTGTTGTCAATTTTTGCAGAAATTTTCCCTAAATAAAATTTTTTAGGGATTTTTTCTTTGTCCCAAAAGAAAAGAACCTAAATTAGGTTCCGCATATAAAAAT
>CACXEZ010000002.1 GCA_902766815.1 uncultured Erysipelotrichaceae bacterium
TATATAGAACAGATCAAGATGGTAGTATTATGTTTAAAATAAAAAATAATAAATTACAAATAGAAACTTGTGAACCATAGAACGGAGTATATCAATAAAAATATTAGTAAAAAATAATAATGTTATTTTTAGTCACAGTGAATATAATATATTAGAGAACGACTTAATAAAAATATATAGTATATAAAAAAATAAAAAAGAATTAAAAATAGGAAAGTATAAAATTTGTTTTTTCGAATCAAACTATGTATAAAGATAAAAAATCAAAATAGTAATATCATTGATTTCTCTAAATTCAGAATATCGCTTTCAACTATAAATTGACACAAGTAAAACAAAAAAGTGATACAAAGATTATAGACTCAGCTATTTATTGCGATTATCCAGATGGGAGCATGGCAATTATCCTAAACAATAATATAAGTTCGAACATTTGCTCCCTAAATTGGTCGTGAATTCGCAAAAACTATACGAATTTGCGTTTAAATATATAAAAGGAAACTAACAAATAGTTTCCTTTGTTAATTATAAAGTAACTCTAATTTGTTGACTATTCAGAAAAGTTATTATATAATTTATATAGTAAAAATATAGAAAAAGTAAAAGTTTGTAGGTGAATCATATGGCAAAAAAGAAAACAAAAAAAGATAAGAACAAAAATAAATTTGAATATAGTAATGAAATTGTAGGAGTTTTAATTATTTTATTTGGTGTTATAGGAATTCTAGGAACAGGAATAGTAGGGAACATCGTTCGCAGCTTTGCAATTTTTTTAGTAGGTACCATATATTTACTACTATTAATTCTCCTAGTAATAATTGGTATTTTATTAATTTTAAAAAAAGAAAGTCCCAACTTATTGTCCAGTAAATTAATTGGAGTGTATGTTATCGTAATTTCTATTTTGGTAATACTTCATATGAAATACATTGAAATCAATGGATCAGAAGGAATAAAAATAATAACGGAAACTTTTGATAATCTAATGTTGTCATTTTCAAGTAATACAGCCTTATCTAACTCTGGTGGTGGAATTATTGGGGCAATCTTCAGCTATATATTTGTAACATTTTTTGGCTCAGGAGCAATGATAGTTACCTTTACTTTACTTGTTTTAGGAATAATTCTAGTGTTTAATGTAAGTATTTTAAGTATATTTGATAAAATAAAGCCGTTTTTTATTAAAATGTTTGAAAAAACTGAAGAAGAAGAGGAAGAAGAAACCGAGGAAGATGAAAAAATACCAGAAGCAACTCCTACCATGGTAAGTTCAATAGAAACACTAGAAGAAGAATTAATTGAAAAACCAGCTGTAGTGGTAGAACCAGTCAAATTAGAAAATATTGATGATGATGTCCCGATCATGAGAAAACCACCAAAGATAGTAAATGCTGAGCCAACTGAAGTAGAGGATGAAGTAATTATTAATAGTGTAAATGTTAATTATCAATTACCATCTATCAATCTATTAAATACAATGAAAAGTGCTAGTAATAAAGAAAACGAAGTCAAAGCCAAGGGAAATATATCTGAATTAGAAAAAGTATTAAAAGATTTTGATATTACTGGCAAAATTGTACAAGTTAATATTGGGCCCACTGTTACTCAATACGAGCTAGAAATAAAAGCCGGGACAAAGGTAAGTAAACTTTTATCGATTCAAAGAGAAATAGCCTTAGCCTTGGCAGCAAAAGAAGTAAGAATTGAAGCTCCAATTCCTGGAAAAAGTACAATTGGTATTGAATTACCGAATCAAGTAACAAGCTCCGTATCTTTCAAAGAAGTCTTATCAAAAATGCCGGATATAAATGAAAAAAACTTACTAGCCGTAGGTCTTGGAAAAGATATTATGGGTAAAGTAAAATGGATGGAAATAAATACCACGCCCCATTTACTAGTGGCAGGTGCTACCGGTAGCGGTAAATCTGTTTGTATGAACTGCATCATAACCTCTATTCTAATGAGGACAAAACCAGATCAAGTAAAACTTGTCATGGTGGATCCTAAAAAAGTGGAACTTAGTATGTATAATGGAGTTCCTCATCTACTATGTCCTGTAGTAACAGATCCAAAAAAAGCATCGGTAGCTCTAAAAAATATTGTAGTAGAGATGGAAAGACGTTATGATATTTTTGAACAGACAAAAAATAAAAACATCAAAGGCTATAATGAATTTTGTGAGAAAAATCCTGATTATCCCAAAATGCCTTATATCGTGGTTATTATAGATGAGTTAGCCGATTTAATGCTAGTAGCAGCAAAAGAAGTAGAAGATTCTATTATGCGTATTACACAAATGGCTCGTGCAGCAGGAATTCACTTAATTGTTGCAACCCAAAGACCTTCTACAGATGTTATTACTGGTGTTGTAAAAGCAAATATTCCATCACGTATTTCTTTTGCTGTATCATCAAGCATAGATTCTAGAACAATACTAGATTCTGTAGGTGCAGAGAAACTATTAGGAAAAGGTGATATGTTATTCTTACCAATGGGGGAGAATTCTCCAACTAGAATTCAGGGAGCTTTTATCAGTGAAGAAGAAATTCAAAAAGTAGTAGATTTTGTTTGTGAGCAACAAAAAGCTCAATATGATAATTCTTGGACAGAAATGAAAAATGATTCAGAAAGTCACAATGATGGATATGAATCAGATGATGAATATGAAGACCCATTATACAATGAAATCGTTGATTATGTTGTCCAAGCAGGAAAGGTAAGTGCATCTTTAATCCAAAGAAAATATCGACTAGGTTATAATAGAGCAGCAAGAATAATTGACCTATTAGAAGAAAGAGGAATCATTGGCCCACCGAACGGATCAAAACCTAGAGAAGTATTAGTGAAAAATGAAATAGAAGAATAAAGGAGTTAATAATATGGAAAAGAGGAAAAATAAAACAATTGGTTGGATACTTTTAGTAATATTAATATTATTACTAATTGGCTTAAATTATGTTAAATTTTTTATGAATAACAACAATCCAAATATTGAGGAAACACCAGTAGAAAATAGCGCCTCTGAAGCAATTGATAATGTTTTAAACGAAATTGTAGATAATTTTAATAACAATGAACAAATAGAACAATACAAAGAGCAAAATATAAATATAGATGCAACATTAAATAATCATTCTCTTTATATAAGTTATGAAAAAGATGAAACAACTACCTATGAATTTAATTATAACAATTTTGATTTAACAATAACTATTTTAAATGAAGAAGAAAATGTTGAAAAATTTAACCAGATTTACGAAATTTTAATCTATGCCGTTCAACAGAGAATGAATAATGAAGAAAATCTAAATACTTACATCAAAAATTTCTTAGACGGCACCAAGGAATACGAAGGATTGACCAAAGAAATAGAAGATGACAACATAATCTATACAATGAATATTACCAAGAAAATAGGAGATACAGAAACTACAGAAGAAAGTAATACCCTTGAAGAAATGACAAGCAATCTCGATAATTCTACAAATGGTAATGAAGAAAATACAAACAAAGATGACAATCTAACGGAAGGAGAATAAAAAATGCCAACACCACATAATGAAGCTAGTAAAGAAAATATTGCCAAGATAGTTTTAACATCTGGAGATCCGAAACGTTGCGAATATATTGCTAAAAATTATTTAGAGAACGTAAAATTAGTAAACTCAGTAAGAGGAATGACAGCATATACAGGAGAATATAAAGGAAAAAGAATAACAATATTTCCTATGGGAATGGGAATGCCCAGTTTAGGAATTTATGCATATGAATTATACAAATTTTATGATGTAGAAACAATTATTAGGATGGGAACTTGTGGAACAATAGATCCAAATATGAATATTCTAGATACCATCTTACTAGAAGGATCATATACAGAAAGTAATTTTGCTTTGATGGTAAATAGAGATAACAAAACACATCTATCATATGCTAGCAGAAAAATTAACGACATCATCGAGCAAGTAGCAAAAGAAGAAAATATTTCCTATAAAAAAGGTTTTGGATCTTGCAGCGAAGTTTTCGATGTTTATTTAAGTGAAGAACAATATAAAGATATGTTAGAACATCTACCCAAAGAAATCGACATTATTGCAGTAGAAATGGAAGCATTTGCCCTTTTTTATATCGCAAATATGCTAGGAAAAAATGCCGCATGTCTACTTACTTTAGTAGACTCTAGGTACAAAAAAGGAGAAGTTGTCACAAGTGAAGCAAGAGAAAAGAAGTTGGACAATATGATAAAAATTGCACTAAATGCTAGTTTAAAATTATAAATAATAGATATACTAATAATCAGAGGGGAGGATTTTTATGAATTATGAAAAAGTAGATATGGGTTCTTATCACTTGCACCTAATCAAAACAAAAAAGTTTAAAACAATTACGGTGGAAGTAAATTTTAGAAGAAAAGTAAAAAAAGAAGAAATTACAATTCGAAACTTATTAAAATCCGTGCTTTTTAGTACAAACAAAAACTTCAAAACAGAAAGAGATTTGATCAAAGAAACCGAAAATCTTTACGACTTAAAATTAATCAGTTCCAATATGAGAGTTGGAGCTTATTCTAATCTTTCTTTTAAAATAAGATTTCTAAATGAGAACTTTACAGAAGAATCAATGAATGAATATTCTATTGCCTTTCTAATGGATATATTATTCAAACCAGATATCACAGATAATAAATTTCAAAAAGAAATAGTATACAAGAATAAGAAAAAATTAGAAAAAAGTATTCAAAAACTAAAAGATAACAAATTAAAATATACATTATTTAAACTATTAGAAACAACTGAAGATAAACCTTATTCTTATAATTCATTTGGTTATTTAGATGATTTAGAAAAAATAACTCCAACAAGTTTATATCAATATTATCAATCCATGTTAAAAGATGATTATGTAGATGTCTTTGTAGTAGGAGATATCGATACTAACAAAATAAAAAATATCTTCAAAAAATATTTTAAAATTACGACCTTTAAAAAAATAAAAAATGATATCTTAATTCCAGAACTTCCTACTAGAAAAAGAATCAAGAAACTAAAAGAGGAAGAATTCGCCAATGGTTCGCAGTTAACCGCAATTTGTACGTTAAATCATCTAGATGACTTCGAAAGAAAATATGTTTTGTTAGTCTATAATGAAATGTTAGGCGGAAGCTCTAACTCATTATTATTCGATACAGTTCGTGAAAAAAACTCTTATGCTTACTATGTAAATACTAATGCTAAAGCTTATGATAATATATTGCTAATCTATGCTGGAATTGAAAGTGGAAACTCTGAAATTGTCCTTAGATTAATAAGGAAAACACTACAAAACATAACAAAAGGAATTTTTGATGATGCTGTATTAGAAAGTTCTAAAGAAACTTTAATTGCATCGGTTCAAGCTAGTACTGATAGTCCTACAGGAATCATTAATACTTATTTTGCAAGAACACTAGTAAACTCTGACACATTTGAAGAAAGAATAAATAAAATAAAAAAAGTAACAAAGGAAGATATAATAAACATAAGTAAAAAAATTACACTACATACAGTATATCTTTTAGAAGGAATCAGTGAGGAGGACGCGCATGAAGAAGATTAAATTAAATGGTATGGATGAAGAAATTATTTATGATAAGTTAGAAAATGGTTTAGATGTTTATCTATATAAAAAAGAAAACTGTACCAATAATTATGTAACCTTCACAACTAAATTTGGTTCCATCTATAATGAATTTATTCCTATGGATAAGAACAAGATGTTAAGTGTGCCGCACGGTGTAGCCCATTTCTTAGAACACAAAGTGTTTGTTCAAAAAACAGCACCACAACCAGAAGAATTCTTTGCTCAAAGTGGAGCTTTATGTAATGCTTACACGACATTTAAAAATACTACTTATCTTTTCTCAGGACCTAATGCTTTAAAAGATAATATATGCTTTTTATTAGATTACGTTCAATCTCCATATTTTACAGAAGAAAACGTAGAAAGTGAAAAAGGAATTATTACTCAAGAGATTCATATGTGTGACGATACTCCGACAGATGTTTTATATGAATATATTAGAAAAAATACCTTTCACAACAATCCCTTCAAAGACAGCATTATTGGTACCACGAAAGATATAAATAAAATAAATAAAGATACCTTATTTATATGCTATAATACCTTTTATCATCCTAGTAATATGTTTTTAATAGTAACTGGAAACTTTGATGAAAATGAAATTCTAAATGCGATCCAAGAAAATCAAAGAAAAAAAGAATTTAAAAAAAGTCATAAAATAGAAATAAAAGAATACAAGGAACCTGATAAAGTAGTAAAAGAAAAAGAAATGATAAAAACGAAAACTCCAATTCCTAAAGTGGCATACAACCTAAAAATATCTCTATCAGAAGTAAAGATAGATCAAAGAAAATATAATTTATATCTATTCATCATTTTTTCATGTTTGTTTGATGATACATCAATTTTTGATGAAGAAGCTAAAAGAGAAAATATAATTACTAACACAATATCCCTAAACTTGTTAAATTGTGATAGTCATTTATTAATTTCGCTTATTAATGAAACAAGTTCTTATGACTCATTGATAAAAAAAATAGATAATACATTAAAAAATATACAAATTAGCGAAGAAGACTTAGAAAGAAAGAAAAAAGTATTAATCAGTAACGAATTATTTAGTTTTGAAAATATAGAAGTCATTAATGATATGATTGTCGATAACATCATCTATAATAACAAAATAGAGGATAATATGATAGGGATACTAAAATCACTCAACAAAGAAGAATTAGATAACATTATAAAAACAATTAACTTAAATAATAAGTCAATTGTCATTTTAAAAGATAATTAAAATAGCAAGTTCCTAAAATCTTGCTATTTTAATTTGTAAATCGTAAACTTTCATTAGAAATATTAAAAATCATTCCTGCTAATAACATATAAGAAAGTAGTGAGGAACCACCATAACTAATAAATGGAAGTGTAATTCCCATAATAGGTAGAAGTCCGATTGTCATAGATATATTTTGTATTTGTTGAAAAATCAATACAGCAATAATACCAGCTATAGCATATTTATCAGTAAAATTGGTCGTTTTAGTAACAGTATAAATCAAATGAATATCAAAGAAAATAATTAACAAAATCAGCAAGGATGCACCCAAAAGGCCAAAATTAGAAGTAATAACAGCAAAAATAAAATCTGTCTGCATCTCGGGAAAATAAATCGGAGTCTGATTAAAACCATGTCCAAATATGCCAGCTGATCCAATAGCAATCAAAGAATTTTCAAGCTGCATTCCGCTACTAGAAGACCAATTTGTAATTCTATCAATTCGATAAAATAAACTAGTACCAAAAATTTTTATAAATAAATCCTGATTATTTAAGTATATCATAGCTCCAATTCCTAAAATAGAACCAATAATAAGAAAACCAAATATAAACCAACGCTTTCGAATTCCCCCAATAAAAAGCATAACAATGGCAATAATAAAATAAATCATCACAGCTCCAGTATCCGGCTCAACAAATGTTAAAACAGATGGAATAGCAATTAAGATTAAAATCTTGATCAGGAAGAAAAACTCTTCTTGTATAGTTGGAGATGTATATTTTTCATTGAATTCATCAATTAATCTTGCTAAAATGATAATCAAAAATATCTTCATAAACTCACTAGGCTGTATAGTACCAATAAAAGGAATTTTAAACCAGCAAGTAGCATTATTAACATTAATACCAAAAATTAAAACAAAAAACAACGAGAGCACTCCAATAATATAAAACCACCAAGCATTATTATATAAAAATTTATTTCCAAACAACATCATGATATATGCTAAAACAAAACCAATTCCATACCAAACAATTTGCTTGATCCAATAATTTTGATATTCGCTCGCAAGCATACTTTTAGTACAAAAAATAGCAACAACACTAATAATACCAAAAAGAATAATAGGGATTAAAATCGAATTTTCTACTTTAAACTTAGAAATATTTTTCATTCATTTCACCACTTTTCTATAACATTAACATTTTATCATAAAACAAAATAATTATAAACCATTATTTAATATTTTATGAATAATTTTAAATTTTACTTTTAAAATGAAATTTTCGTGATATAATTAAAATGGAAGTGATTAAAATGCGATTAGTCATACAAAGATGTTTAGAATCATCAGTCTCAATAGAGGGAAAAATAGTAGGGGAAATTAAACATGGCGTAGTAGTATTAGTAGGGTTTACCAAAAATGACAGTGAAAAAGAAATCAACTATCTAGTAGATAAACTAATCAATCTAAGAATTTTTGATGATGAATCTGGTGTAATGAACCTATCTTTACAAGATGTAAAAGGAAGCATCTTATCAATTAGTCAATTTACTTTATATGCGGACACATCACATGGAAGAAGACCAAGTTACATTAAAGCTTTAAATGGGAAGGCTGCTAAAAAACTATATGATTTATGGAATAGAAGATTAACTGATGCAGGAGTAAATGTTGCAACCGGAGTTTTCGGAGCCGATATGAAAGTAAACCTCATTAATGACGGTCCAGTAACCATAACAATCGAAAAAGAAGGTGAAATTTGTGAATAATAATAAAGTAAATTACAAATTAGTAAACATTCTAATAATTACATTAATTATCTGCTTAATCTATCTAATAAAAGGCTTATGGCTTGGTATCTTATCCAAAATAGTAAAGGTCTTACTACCATTCTTAGTAGCATTTGCCGTATCATATGCCCTATATCCATATTGCAAAAAAATAGAAAATTGTGGGTTACCAAAATGGCTTGCTGTAGGTATTATATATTTTATTTTATTCGGCTTTCTAATCATCTTAGGAATGACCGTAGTTCCATTATTATATGATCAAGTAGTATTATTTTTAAGTAATATATCAGCAGTTCTTACAGACATTTCATCAAAATTTGAAATCGACTTAGGCGTGTTGCAAGAATCCATTTCCTCAATCTCTACTGACATATTAAAAAATATAGGAAATTCCATCTCTTCAGGAGCCCTAAATATATTAAACGCATCCATTAATGTAATCACAAATTTAGTAATTATTATCGCTTCAAGCATTTATTTCCTATGGGATATGGATAAAATTAGAAGTTGGTTGAAGAAAAAACTAAAAAGAAGGCGAAAAAAAATTTATGAATATGTTAAAGAATTAGATAATGCCATTAACAATTATTTTACTGGCCTATTGCGAACCATTATCATTCAATTTATAGAATATACAATCGTATTCTTTCTAATTGGACACCCCAATTATTTAGTCTTAAGTATTTTAGCAGCAATAACAACAATTATTCCTTATTTTGGTGGTTTGTTAGTAAACATCTTAGCAGTTATCATTGCAGCAGTAGTAAGTCCAAGATTACTAATTTTAACACTCCTAGTTTGCATAATTTGTCCTAATATTGATGGTTATATTATCGGGCCAAAAGTGTACGGAAAAACAAATCAACTTCCAGCATTAGTCAATATTTTTGCAGTATTTGCTGGTGGAATTATAGCTGGTTTTTGGGGAATTGTGGCATCCTTGCCAATAGCAATTACCATTATAACTACCTATAGATTTTTTGAAAATGATATCAACAAAACTGTATCCAATATAAAAGAAAGAAAACAGGAGGGAGCATGAAAATATTACTTTATACAGAGATGCAAAAAGCGGTTGGTAAATCTGGTCTGGGGAAAGCAATCAAACATCAAATGAAAGCATTGGAACTAGCTGGAGTAGAGTACACTACTAATCTCAAAGATGACTATGACATTTTACACATCAATACCTATTTCCCATATTCCTATGAGCTAGCCCTAAAAGCCAAAAAAAAAGGGAAAAAGATTATATATCATGCGCACTCAACAGAAGAAGATTTTAGAAACGGATTTGTTTTTAGCAAACAAGTTTCTCCGATGTTTAAAAAATGGTTGATTAAATGTTATAATCTAGGAGATGTAATTGTAACACCTACAGAGTATTCCAAAAAACTATTAGAAGGATATGGTATTGATAAAAAAATTTATGCAATTAGTAATGGAATTGAAATAGAAAAATTTAAAAAAAACAAAGAATTAGGAAAAAAATTCAGAGAAACTTATCATTTCAAAGAAGAAGATAAAGTAATTATTGGAATTGGTCTATATATAGAAAGAAAAGGAATTGTTGATTTTGTAGAACTAGCAAAAAGATTACCAGAATATAAATTTATTTGGTTTGGATACAGCCCGTTAAGTGCAACAACTAAAAATGTAAGGGATGCAGTTAATACAAAGTTGGATAATTTAACATTTGCAGGATATGTAGAATCTGATATGATTATTGGAGCAATGAGTGGCAGCAATTTATATATTTTTCCAACATTAGAAGAAACAGAGGGTATTCCAATTATTGAAGCATGCGCTTGTAAATGTAAAGCCTTAATTCGTGATATTCCAGTTTTTGATAATTGGTTAGAAGATGGCTTAAATGTATATAAAGCAAAGAATATAGATGAATTCGAAGTAAAAATCAAGAAAATAATTAATAATGAATTACCAGATTTAACAGAAGAAGCATATCATGTAGCAGAAATGAGAAGTCTAGAAATTGTAGGAGAAAAATTAAAACAAGTATATGAAGAAGTATTAAAAAAATAGGCGCAAATTTTTCAAAAAATAAAGAAAAATTTCTTGTACTATTTTTTGTTTTATGTTAAGATAGGTATGGCTTTTCAAAAAAATATTCACAAATATGGATTTATTTCTTCTAGTGCTTAAAGAAATTTAGGTGAAGAAATAAAAGAGAAATATTTGGAAGAGAAAAACAAAGAAAGGAATGATAAATATGGCAGTAGTATCTATGAGCTACTTATTAGAAGCTGGAGTTCATTTCGGACATCAAACAAAGAGATGGAATCCAAAAATGAAAGAGTATATCTACAACTCTCGTGACGATATTTACATTATCGATTTACAAAAAACAGTAGAAAAATTAGAAGAAGCATATGCAGCTTTAAAACAAATTGTTGAAGCTGGAGGTAGTGTCCTTTACGTAGGAACAAAAAAACAAGCAAGCGAAGTATGTCGTGAAGAAGCAGAAAGAAGTGGAATGTATTATATGACAGAACGTTGGCTTGGTGGAACACTAACAAACTTCAAAACCATTAGAAGAAGAGTAAAAAGACTAGAAGAAATCGAAAAAATGGAAACAGATGGAACATTTGAAAAACTACCTAAGAAAGAAGTAATTGGTCTAAAGAAAGAATATGATAAACTAAACAAGAATCTATGTGGAATTCGTGAGATGAACAAATTACCAGGAGCTTTAATCATTGTAGATTCTATGAAAGAAGAAAACGCAATTAGAGAAGCTAGAAAATTAGGAATCCCTGTATTTGGTATCATCGATACTAATTGTGATCCTGATTTAGTGGATTATGTAATTCCAGGAAACGACGATGCCGTACGTGCAATTAAAGTTGTATTAGGTGTATTAACAAATGCTATCATTGAAGTAAAAGGTGGAACCATTGTAGACTACGTAACAGAAGATGAGTCTAGAAAAGCATCTAGACAAAATGATAAAACTTCTAAAAAAAGTGAAGTAAAACCAGAAAAAAAGAAAGAATTAGTTGAAACAAAAACAGAAAAGCCAAAGAAAGAAGAAAATATAGAACCTAAATTAGATTTAAATATTCTTACAGTAAGTGAATTAAGAGATCTTGCTAAGAAAAAAGAAATCAAAGGTTATTCAAAAATGAAAAAAGAAGAATTAATCGAAGCTTTAAAATAAAAAAATAAACGAAAGGAAGTGTCAACCTATGATTAGTGCAAGTATGGTAAAAGAACTTAGAGAAGCAAGTGGTGCTGGAATGCTAGATTGCAAAAAAGCATTAGAAGCTACTAATGGAAACATGGAAGAAGCTATAACATGGCTTAGAGAAAAAGGAATTTCTAAAGCAGCAAAGAAAGCATCTCGTATTGCAGCAGAAGGATTAGGACTTACTAAGATAAATGGAAACAAAGCTATTATTGTAGAAGTAAATTCTGAAACAGACTTTGTTGCCAAGAATGAAGAATTTAAAAATCTTGTATCAGAAATTGCTGATACTATTCTAAATAGCGAAGCCAAAACAGTAGAGGAAGCCTTAAATCTAGAATCAAATGGAAAAACATTATCTGACTTAATTGCAGAAAAAGTTGGTACAATTGGTGAAAAATTAACTTTAAGAAGATTTGAAGTAGTTACAAAAGAAGACAATCAAATATTTGGTACTTACTCTCATATGGGAGGAAAAATCGTAACTTTAACTGTAATGGATGGAAGTGATGAAGAACTTGCCAAAGATATAGCAATGCAAGCTGCAGCTATGAAACCATTATATTTAAACCGTGATGAAGTTCCAAGTGATGAAATAGAAAGAGAAAAAACAATTCTAACAGAACAAGCAGAAAACGAAGGACTAGATGAGAATAAGTTACCAATGATAGTAAATGGCAGACTAAATAAATACTTTGAAGAAGTTTGTTTAGTGGATCAAGGATTTATTAAAGAAAACAAAATGAAAGTTTCTAAATATGTAGAATCTAAAAAAAGTACTATTATTAAATTCGTTCGTTACGAAGTTGGAGAAGGAATTGAAAAAAGAGAAGAAAACTTTGCTGATGAAGTAATGAAACAAATTAATGGCTAATAAAGAAAATATCAGAAAACTTAAATAGCTTTTTGATATTTTTTTGTTGAAAAAATAAGGAGGATTTTACCATTTCAAAAGCGAATAATATAAGTAGAGGTGATAAGATGGTAAAATTCAAAGAAATCCCAAATGAAGAAAAACCAAGAGAAAGATTAGTGATGTATGGCCCAAAGTATTTAAGTAATGAAGAATTATTAATGATTATTTTAAAAACAGGAACTAAAAATAAATCAGTAAAGGAACTAGCGATAGAAGTATTATCAAAAAGCAAAGGATTACAAAATCTAAAGGATATATCACTAAATCAATTAATGAAAATTAATGGAATAGGTAGAGTAAAAGCAATAGAACTCTCTGCCTTTATTGAGCTTGCTAAAAGAATAAATGCCACAGTCACAGAAAGAGAGTTTATAGCATTAACAAAACCGACTATCATCATAGAGTACTTTAATGAACAATTAAAAAATATAAAACAAGAAGAGTTTTATTGCATCTATTTAGATAACAAAAAGAATTATATCAACAAAAAGAAATTATTTATAGGAACAATTAACTCATCTATTGTACACCCAAGGGAAATATTTAAAGAAGCCTATCTGTTATCAGCAAGTTTTATTATTTGTCTACATAATCATCCATCAGGTGATCCTACTCCTAGCAAAGAAGATATAATAATAACGAGAAAACTAAAACAACTAGGAGAGTTACATGCTATACAATTGTTGGATCATATCATTATTGGTTCTAATTGCTATTACAGTTTTTATGAAGATAACAATATTTAAATAATAATATGCAAGAACAACACATATATTGTACTGTAGGTGGTTTTGTGAGAAAATTCATTCAGATAATAGGATTGATTTGCTTCGTAGTATTTGGCTTCTTTTATACAGATAAAGTAATGGAAGTAATAAGAGAAGAAGATGACATCATGATACAACTAAGCGATATAAAAGATATATTGAAAGTAGAACCCGTAGATGCAAAAATCACTTCTAATACTATGATTCCAGGCTTAAATGGGAAGAGTGTAAATATTGATAAGAGTTATAAAGTAATGAAAAGTATGGGTGTTTTTAATCAAAATGAAATAATTTTTGATGTAATACATCCAAATATCAGTATGATAAATAATAAAGATAAATATCTTATCAAGGGAAACAATAACAAGCAAATGGTTAGTTTAATACTCTTGTTAGATAGCAATAAATATTTGGATAAAATAGAAAAAATAGTTGATAGCAAAGGAATAACAGTAAATTATTTTATAAATTATGGCTATCTAATTAGTAACTCTACAAAAATTAAAGATATGATAAATCAAGAATTTTATAGTTATGGAGAAAATGGTACTTATACACCAGATAATTTACTATTTTCTAATAATTTAATCAGTAGAATAAGCAATAATAATGCAAATCTTTGCCTAGCTATAGATAAAGAAAAAAACATTTTAGAATTATGCAGTAAAAACGATTTATATACCATTACCCCAAACATTATAGTTGAAGAACATCCATATGATACAGTAAAAAATAATCTTACTAGTGGAAGCATGATTTTATTAAAGATGAATAATGAAACAATAAAAGAACTGAACACAATTATAGACTACATTAAAGGAAAGGGGCTTAAAATAGATGGATTATCTAAATTACTAAATGAAGAATTAGAATAAAATAAAAAAGGTGCAGCAAAAAACATTTTCCATTCTTGACAAGTTCTAAAATACTAGGTACAATTAATATGTATAGTTTATTATTAAATAATTTTCTATTCATATAAATAAAAAGAATGGAGGTGTATCGATGAATACAGTTTTAATCTCCATTTTAGTATTTATTCTTGGATTAATTATTGGAGCTATTATCATGGTAGTAGCACGTAATCTTAAATTAAAAAAAGATACCGAAAAAGCTACTGATATTATAGAACAAGCAAAAAAAGAGGCAGATAAAATCAAAAGAGAATCTATTTTAGAAGCAAAACAGGAAATTCATAAATTAAAATTAGATAACGAAAAAGAAATAAAAGAAAAAAAGAAAGAATTGAAAGATTCAGAAGATCGTATACTACAAAGAGAAAATAATATTGATAGACGTGATTTAGTTTTACAAAACAGAGAAGATGCTGCAACAGAGAGAGAAAATGCCTTATTAGAAAAGCAAAAAGAAATTCAAGAACAAGAAGAAAAAATGGAAGAATTAAAAAAAATACAAATGGAAAAACTAGAAGAAATTTCTGGTTATAGCAGTAAAGAAGCACATGATGTAATCATGCAAAGAGTATCAGACGAAATGAGCAAAGAAGTTGCACTTTACATCAAGCAAAGAGAATCTGATGCCAAAATTGAATCTGATAATCTAGCAAAAGAGATGTTAATCAATGGGATGCAAAGATATGCAGCAGATGTCACAAACACTCAAACAGTTTGTGTAATAAGTCTACCTAGTGATGAAATGAAAGGTAGAATCATTGGGAGAGAAGGAAGAAACGTAAGGACAATTGAAGCGGTTACAGGAGTAGACTTAATTATTGATGATACTCCTGAAGCAATTGTCATATCAAGTTTTGACCCATTGCGTAGAGAAATTGCAAAACTTACATTAGAAACTTTAATTAGTGATGGTAGAATTCATCCAGCTAGAATAGAAGAAGTTTATGATAAAACTTGTAAAGATGTAAAAGCAACAATTCGTGAACAAGGAAAAAAAGCTATCTATTCTCTAGGAATTAGTAAAATGGATGCAGAGCTAATTGAGATTGTTGGTAAACTACATTTTCGTACTAGCTATAGTCAAAACGCCTTACAGCATTCCATTGAGGTAGCAAATATTTCTGGACTTCTAGCAGGCGAATTAGGTGAAAATATAAACCTAGCAAAAAGAGCAGGATTATTACATGATATTGGAAAAGCAATTGACTTCGAAATGGAAGGAACTCACGTTCAAATAGGAGCAGAAATTGCCAGAAAATATGGTGAGGATGAAGTCGTCATTAATGCTATCTTATCACATCATGGAGATACCGATGCAACTAGTGTTATTTCATCTATCGTGGCAATTGCTGATACAATTTCAGCATCTCGTCCTGGAGCAAGAAATGACACCTCAGAAAACTATTTTCAACGTTTAGAACAATTAGAGGCAATTGGAAATAGCATAGCAGGAGTGGAAAAGTCATATGCTGTACAAGCAGGTAGAGAATTACGTATTATGGTAAAACCAGAAGAGGTAGATGACCTAGCTAGTTTCCAAGTAGCGAGAGAAATTAAAGAGAAAATAGAAAACGAGATGCAATACCCTGGAACAATCAAAGTAACAGTAATTAGAGAAACCAGAGCAACAGAAGAAGCAAAATAAAGAGAACAAAGTTCTCTTTTCGTTTACTTTAGTATTGACTTTTTAATAAAATCAAGTATAATTATTAAGTGTAATGGGGTCGTATTGGCTTCGACAAAATTAACTGAACTAGAATAGCAAGTCGATTTATTCACGTCACGAATTAAATTAAATATAGCTGGAAACGACTATAATTATTCTACTGGATACGCTTTCGCGTAAATTAATATAATACAGTAGGTTCTATTCTTTCTTTGCCTGTGAGAGAGATTTAGGACAAATAAAGCAGACTATATTATATTTCTCTCCTAAGAAATATAATGAACATTCTAGGATAGTAAATATTTTTGCTTGTTAATTCGCTTATATATTTATGAAGTGTTGAGTAATTAACTAAACTTGTAGAAGTTTTAGGGATGTTATTTTTGGACGGGAGTTCGAATCTCCCCGACTCCACCATAATGATATTAATCCCTTATTTTATAAGGGTTTTCTTAATTTTTACCCCTTATTTTACCCCTTGTTTTTAAGGGGTAAGTAAGAGGTATATATACTAATACTTATAAAAATCCTTATATTATAAGGTTTTTTTCTATTTTAGTGGAAATATGCAAGATTCCACCAAATTACATAAATTCAACATAATTTGTCATAAAAACTATTGTATTTACAATAAATATGATATAATTTTATTGTATGATAGGAGTGAAAATATGAGAAATTTGGAGATGCCAAGGCATGGTTTAGAAGGTATCAGTAATGGTGGAGAAATATATGGCAATAGTAATAAAAACTCGAGTGATTCTGATATATTATTAGATGAAGTATATAAAGAATGGTTAAAATTTGGTGGATTAGAACATAATTCTAAAAATTATAAACAATATTTGGAAGATATGAAAGAAGTTGCTAAAAAAACAGAAGAACTACCAAGTATGGAAGAAATAAAAGCAAGGCAAGCAAAACGATTAGAAGCAAAAAATGACGAAGAATATATTAAAAAAACCGAAGAATACATTAACGATTTATTCGCTGAATTAGATGCTATAGAAGATAATTCAGTAGAAGAAAGGCGTTCTTTTAGGCGTTAGATGTTTAATTGGGAGATTAAAGTATGATAACATTTGAGGAAATAATTAATGAAAAGGATAAAAAAGTAAGAGATATATTAATTGCTAAAAAAATACAAGAATTAAATGAATCTAGTATTCCACTTGAAATTAATACAAACTCTATTGTTAATGGTTTTATATCTAATGGATGTGTACTTTACTTTTCGGAATGTCATTTAGATTTAAATAAAGGATTAGGAAGTCTTTATGGAATGAAGGCAACTGATTATTTTTATGAATTCTTTGACTTTTTAAATGCTAAAAATTTAACATCAAAAATTGATGTTATAAACTATGTCTCATCTTTTCTTAAAAAATATTTTGATGAAGAAGGTACGAAAAAGAATGATAGAGAAGTTTTGTTTGATGATATATGTAATCAATTAGATCATATGGAAGATAAAGATAAATTTTTAAAATGTAGAAATAATTGGATGGATATAGGAATTTTTAAAGGTAAATCTGCGGCTGAATGTACTGAACATACAATTATTGCTCAAAATTTATTGAATATTTGTGATATTGAGTCATGTTATATAACGGGTAATATGAAAACATCTTCAACTAATGAAGCTCATGCTTTTACTATATTTAAAATGAATGATGAATATTATTTGCTAGATTCTACAAATCCAGTTTGTTTATTTGATGAAAAAGATAATTATGCTGGATGTAAATCTTTTGTTGCAAAGTTGCCTTATGAAAAAGTAATTGAATTTATTAACTCAAATGGAGAAATAAACTTAAATAAGTGTAACTATATGAGAACAAGTGATGGAAAAACAATTATGGTTGATAAATCAAGAAATGTATATACAACGAAAAGTAAATTAATAAATGAAGACGAATGTAA
>CACXEZ010000003.1 GCA_902766815.1 uncultured Erysipelotrichaceae bacterium
AATAAATTTTCTAATCATGACCCCAACCTTCATAAAAATGTTATTATTAGATAAAACATTTCATGAAAATAATTTACAAGATTTAAAGTATATGTTCTTCTGTGGAGAATGTTTAGAAGTAACAACAGCAAAAAAAATAAAAGAAAGATTTCCAAAAATACTGTTGATAAATGCTTATGGACCAACAGAAGCAACTTGCTGTGTATCCCTATTAGAAATAAAAGATAAAATGCTAAATAATAACCTCCTACCAGTAGGAAAGATAAATACATCATCAGTAAGAATTGAAATAGATAATAACGAAATCATCCTAAAAGGAAAAAGTGTCTTTAACGGATACCTTGATATAAACTCTTTTAACTGTTTCAAAGAAAATAACGAAAATTGCTATAAAACAGGAGATCTAGGGCACATAGAAGGAAAGTATTTATATTGCAGTGGAAGAAAAGATAATCAAATAAAATATCAAGGATATAGAATAGAACTAGGAGACATAGAAAATAACCTACTAAAAATAAATGGAATAAGAGAAGCAGTAGTCATTGCCAAATACCAAAATAATATTGTTAAATTAATAAAAGCATTTGTCGTATTAGACAAAAATATGAAAGAAGAAACGATAAAACATGAATTATCTAAACTAGTACCAAGCTATATGATACCTAAAAAAATAATAATGATAGATAGTATCCCAGTAAACAAAAACGGAAAATATGATAGAAAGAAGCTGAGTGAATTATGATAGATGTATGCAATCTACTATATGAAATATGCGAAGATGAAAACGTATCTAACAAAGATTTTGACTTAATAGAAAGTGGATTACTAGATTCCTTCGCCTTTATAGAATTATTCTCTAAACTAGAAGATTTAGGCATCACAATTCAACCAACAAGAATCGATAGAGAATTATTAAGAACACCAAGAAGTATAGAAAAATTAATTAAAACATATATAAAACAAAAATAAGATATTATTAGTATAGCAAAAGATACAGCTATAGAAGATGAATTATTTAACTATATCGGTTATGAAAAAAATAAAAACAAGAAAAGAGATAACCTTGAGTTAAGTTTATAAAATCTTAAAGTTATTTTGAGTTTAGGTAAAAATTGGTGAAATTTAAAAAAATTGATTTTGTGTTTTCCACAGAATCTTGAATTTGACAGTTAGAGCATAAAAAACACTCGCAAGTGCTTATTATTAAAGCATTTGCGAGTTTTTAAAAAATTGCGTACTTGTATTACTTTTTTACTTGTTGAAAAATTTTTTCAAAATCTTCGTATTTTATTATTTCATAGTCGGTTCTAAAGTTAAATATATTATGTAAATCATCTGTTAAATTGTTTCTTACGTATGCTGGAGAGTACCCAGCACCTCTTTCTTCATAAACTTCCATTTCTCTTAGTTTTTCTATTATTTGAGTATTTGTATATTTATAATCTAATTTGTTTTCTAATATTCTATATATTAATAAAGATATAAAACAAGTTAAGAAATGTGCGGTTATTCTATCTTCTCTTGAAAGATGTATACTACCAGATTCAAAATCAGTTTTCAATATTCTAAAATTTTCTTCTATTTCCCATCTGTTTTTAGATATTTTTAATATCTCTTGTATATCTCCAGTTAAGTTAGTTGTTATGCCATAATAACCATCATATTTTTTTTCTTCTTTAATAAAGTCTTCATCTATTGAATAAGTATAAATATATTTGTCCTTTTTTTCTTCGTTTAAAGTGTTTTTATTTTTTTCTTTATTTCTTGATTTCTTGTTATTTTCCATAGATGAAATATCTTCTTTTATAAGTCTTCTATAGTCATTTGGGTTGTTACTTAATTTCATTTTTTTGCCATCTTCATTTGATTTAATTTTCTTTTTAGCTCTTTCAATTTGTCCGTTTCTAACATTTCTTAAATAATCACGATACTTAATTTGGAACGTAACTATTAAATCTTGAACAACGTGTGCTGTTTCAGTTTGAACTATTTTATAAAATATTGTTTCGTAATTTTCATTAACTTTTTCTTCATCATTTAAAATATCGCTTAGTTTATATATATGTTTTAAATCACCAACAACTCTCCAACCATAATCTTCAAATACTTTTTCTTTATATTCGTTTTTTAATTTTTTTATTGATTGAGTTATAACAAATGCACGACCATCTTTTATATTAAATTTTTTTATTTCATCAGTACACATAGCAGCATCTGTACAAATAATTGTCTTATTATTTTCTAAATTAAAACCTTCTAATTCTATTTCTGTATTTACTCCAAAAATTTTTTCTTGTAAAGGAATTAAAGTTGTACTTTCATTAGTGCTTCCAGGAAAAATATTCATAGCCATTGGAAATCCATTGCCATCTAAGAACAGCCCCATGCCAACAACTGGTTTTGATTTTTTATCTTTTGCATTTCCTGTATATTTTCTTAAATCATCTTCTTCTGAAATATCAAAGTAATAATTAGTACAATCATAATATAAAATACGAGTATTTCTATCAATAATATTTTTACTATTATTATAAATTTCTTTTTGTATATAATCTAATTCCTTATTTAAGTATGTTAGTCCACGATATAAATTAACCAATTCATATTTTGGGATTTCAAGCAAATTTTTACTTAATTCATATGTTTTTAATTTAGAAGATGGATATATAATTCTAGAGTAAACTAAATAAGATAATACTTCATTTAAGTTAAATTCAAATTTATATTTTTTACTAATTGACTTACAAATTTTATCTAATTTTAAAGAATAATAAATGTCTTCTAAAAATAAATAGCCAACATTATACTTGTTTGTTACATTCATAGGAATACATCTATCTGAATATTTTTCTATAATCACTTTATTAGCTCCATCAGAGATAAGACCATTTTTTTTACGATACTCATATAAATAATTATTCAACCAGGTATCAACATCAATTCCTTGTTCATTAGCGAGTTTAGATACTTTTTCATAATTTCCAATATTATCAACAACACGAGTTGTCCTTTTTCCATTTCTTTTATAGTCTTCAATAATACAATAACTTTTTGTATAAGTATAATTATTCGTTTTTATTCTTGCCATTTAAAACCTCCGTACAATCACATTATATCACAAGTACGATAAGACGCAAGATAAAAACAAATAAAAAAACAAGTATTTTCAATACTTTGAAGGTGATTTTTAATTAGCAACTGTCAAACTCGGGTGTTCGTATTTGAGATTACAAAATATTAATTATAGATTTTATGTAAAAAACCTAAACTCAAGTAAAGTTATTTCTTGTTATAGTAAAAAATATATAGTATAATGCAAATGGATACATTTGAATAATCAGATGCTTTCCCTTTCTTTTATTTTACTTATG
>CACXEZ010000004.1 GCA_902766815.1 uncultured Erysipelotrichaceae bacterium
TCTTCATATGCAGCATATAATAAAAGGTCTAACATATCATTATAAGTTATCTTTTCCCTTTTTAATATTTCATTAGCAATATAACCAAAGTATCCATTTAACAATCCTATTTCTTCCCACTCATCATATTTAGAAAATAGTCTATTCTTTTCGTTTCTTGAAATAGTCTTATTTAAATCAATACTTTCAATGTTTATACTATCAAAAACACTTTGTATTTTATTTTGTGTTTTCTTGTTTAATTTCTGATACTTCTTCAGATAATTTGCCAGTTCTATTCTTGTCTTGTCCCATCTCTGATTCAATATTGTTTGATTCTTCATTTATTTTTTTATCTCCTTGCTGATTAGTTCCAAATTTTCTAATTTTATCTAAATTTTCCTGCATATTATCTTCGCTTTCTTGCCTTTTTTTATTAATTTCATTAATTGGATCCAAATCATCAGGTAACATTGCAATAACTGATGCATCACTTAATATATCTCTTAATGCTAATGCTCTATCAGTTTCACTCTTGGTATCAGATGGTAAGTTTCTTGATAATTTAACTTCTATATCTCTAAAGTCATATTCTTTACCTTTTTCTTTATTTATTTTATTTAAAATTAATTCCCATCTTCTTAAATATCCTTTTTTAAATTCACTATCAAAAGTAGCAATTAATTGTTGTAAAGAAAAGAATTTTTTCTCTAAAGCACTTGAATTATCAGCTTTAGTGAATCCTAAATCCGTTGTATTTGGAACCAAAGAGCATAAACATATTAAATCCATTAATGTCTGTTTATGATTTTGTACTGCATTATCATTTACATCTTTCGTAACCCAATCTAAATCTCCATCAGGTTGTAAATATCTAACTCTTGATTCTAATACATATTTATCTTCTATTATTCTTGCAGGATTTAAAATATCATTGCCATTTTCATCTTGAATTACCATTTCATTTTCAGGCTCATATCCTTTAACTTTTAAAATAGCCTCATCATTATATAAAAAAGTGTTTCTACTATTTTGAATTACTCTTTCATAACCTTTAATTAGTGAAATAACAAGTTCAAATATATTTAATCCATCTTCCTGTTCTATTGCAATAATAGGTAAATCATCAACCCATTTAGATGCAGTAAATTTCTTTTTATCTTCTTTAAATAATGGTTCGTTTTTATATTTGCTATTTTTATATGCTTCATTACCTAATTCAAATATTTTTCTTTTTTCTGGAGTATCCATATAATAGTATTTTCCACTTTTAGTTGTTAATTCAACCATAGTTTGATATTCTCCGTTAGCCATTACCGTATCAATAATTCTATAAAGTCCTATTAAGTTTTTAGAAACTTTATAATCCCATATTGCTACTGTTTCTAACGCATCACTAGTAGCATATGTATATTCTCCAGTATCTTTATCCTTATAATTTATTTCGTAACATGCTCTTTTAACTAAAAATTCAAAAGTCATTTTTAAATGATGAGCTGCATCATCATTATAATTAGTTATATGAGATATAATGTGTTCTATTTCATCAACAGCTTGTTCATCATTTCCTGCAATATCAAATATCTCTTTATCTAATTTATTCCTTTTTTCATCAAAAGCATGAACTTTATATACAGGAGCTTTACCACCATAAAAGCCACTTGCCATTATACCGATATATCTTTCTAACGGAACTTTAATATCTTCATCAGTTAAGCTTGCTAATTCCTCATCAGATAATTTTCTTCTGTATCTTTCATATAACTTCTTTCTAGCATTTAATTCTGTTTGAACTTTTGGAAATAAATCATTTACTGCTTTTTCAGTATTTAATCTTGATTCACTATATCTTAGCATTTTTCATCACCTCTAAATATTTATAAATGGTTGATTAGACATTCGCATTTGTGATTTTGGTTTAGGATTTTCATATACTCCAGTAGTGCAATCAGGTGCATCATCATGGTCGTTTTTTCCTTCTCTTTGATATTTAGTCATAGCCATAGCATAATCAGGCCATCTTACTTCCCAATCAACAGGAAAAAAGACATTATTCATAATGCCCGTACTATTTGATAATATTCTTGCAATTTTATTCTCTGATTGATGAAACCAATCAATATATGTATGCTTATTTCCTAACTTTTTACATTCTTTATCAACATTTCTAGCATAACCTCTACCACCATTATTACTTTCTATTTTAGAATAGCCAACTTTATCTTTTGTCATCATTTTCGCTTGTGCTGGTTCAGTTACTTCCATAGGTTCTTGTGTAAAGAGAACATCCATAATATAAAATTGGTCGTTCATTGATACCCCATAATCTATAGAACACAAATAGTCATCACCAGTATCAGCCGTATCTGTATAATTCATTATATATTTAAACTTTGGTACCTTTTCGTACTCATAAGTTAAAAATCTTGAGTATAATCTTCCTTTTATATCAATTGGTTCTTGTTGATAGTTTGCTGAAACAATAGCTTTATCCATTTGCTTGGTTTTTAATTCATAATCTTCTTTATTCAAAACTTCAGGACATAACATTGTTCCATCATCTTGTACTGCTTTATAATTGATATGTACGCAATCATAATTTGATAATATATAACCTGCTAAATCATCAGAAGCCCATCTAGTCATAACTATAATTATTTTAAAACCTGTTTCAGTTCTAGATAACATAGTATCGGTAAACCATTCTATTTGTTCCTGTTTTAGTCTTTCATTAAATGCTTCTTTTTTATTTTTTATTAAGTCATCTATTATCATTAAATTACAACCAAATCCTGTAGCAGTACCACCTGGAGAAGTAGCTAAATAATTCGATTCTTCATTACCTACTAATCCCCATAAATTTACAGCAGCATCGCCTTTTTTTATTTTAGTATTTGGAAATATTTTAGAATATACTCCATTTTCTTCTAAAATAGGATTTCTTACACCTTTTGCTAACTTATTACTAACAATTTCATTATAGGATCCAGTCATTATCTTACAACGATTATTTCTACCTAATAGCCATTGTACGAATAAACTTATTGTCCTTGTCTTTCCATGTCTAGGTGGGGCATTTACAACTAAAACTTTTTTATCTCCATAATAAAATTCTTGTAATTGATAACAAAATGTTTTTAAATAAGGTCTATCTTCCTTATAAAAATCAGGTGCTCTTAATTTGCAA
>CACXEZ010000005.1 GCA_902766815.1 uncultured Erysipelotrichaceae bacterium
ATAATATAGATGCGAATATTATAGTTGAACATGTAGGATCAACTGCAATACCAAAAATGTATGGAAAGAACATATTAGATGTTTTAGTTGGTGTTAATAATAGTGATGATTTTGAAACTGCAATTAAAGGACTAGAAAAGATTGGCTTTATCGGAAGTGAAAAAAGTAGAAGTGATGAGTATATGTTTTTTGCTTTAGATTCAGCTGAAACACACGACGGTGATGTCCATGTTCATATAGTGCTTAGAGGAACAAAAAGAATAGATGATTTTCTTCTTTTAAGAGATTATTTATTATCTCATCCAGAGGAAGCTAAATTATATTCAGATTTTAAAAGAAAATTAATTAGAGATGGTGTAATAGATAGAAAAGAATACAAACGTATTAAAGCTGACTATGTATCAGAACTAATTCAAAGAGCAATAAAAAATGAAAGAAAATAAAAAAAAGAAAATATATTTATATAGACATGGGGAAACAAACCTTAATGTTTTAGGGACTATAATGGGGCAGAATACTAGTTTAGATACTTGCTTTACTGAAAAAGGTTATCACCAAATAAATTCCATTGTTAATGAAGTGCTTGATAAAGATATAGATGTTATATATACATCTGACTTAAAAAGAAGTTTATTAACGGCTGAAATTATTAATGATAAATTATGTGTTCCAATTAATTCTGTTATAGAACTTCGAGGATTAAATATGGGTGCTTTTCAAGGCTTAGATATGAATAAGATTGCTTATTCATCTATATCTAATGTTTGTTTTAATAATCATGATATTCCTTTTCCTAATGGAGAAAGCATTAATCAGCTAAATAGAAGATTAATTGGATTTATTAATAAAGTATGTGAAGAGACTGATTACTCTAGTATTTTGTGTATAACTCATAGTGCTGCTATGAGTAATTTAAAAGCACATTTAAAATCTGAACTCTACGAATGTGTAACCTCTTTAGAACTGTCTTGGGATAATGGTACAATAAGCGTTGACAGTTATTCTAACGTGAATGCTGATAAAAAGGAATTGATAAAGAAATATGTTAAAGAATAATTTAGTTTTAGTAAGACATGGTGAAAATGAAATTGATTCAAGTAAAGAGAACCAATTTTTGTTGCTAACAGATAGAGGAATAAAACAAGCAAAACAAATTGCTAATATTTTAAATGGTGATTTTGATATTGTAATTTCCTCAACTTCATTACGAGCAATACTAACAGCTCTTTTAATTGCTCAAAATCAAAATATCATCTGCGATAATGATTTTTTGGAACGAGGCTGGGGAAATGAAATGCATGATGGAAGTGAGACTGATTTAGAATCTTTTATTAGAATTAAAAGCACTATTGAAAAATATTGCTCTCTTTATCCTAATAAAAAATTATTAATAGTATTTCATGGCGGTTTAATGAAACTAGCACAAAACTATATTGAAAATAAACCTTTTGATTATGTGAGAGATCCAATTGATAATTGTGATACAATTATTTACACAAAAGAAGGAACAAAAAAATATATTAAATTAAAAGAAAATAAAAGATTTAACTAATGATTTAATTATTATAATAACAAAAAAATAATAAAAAAAGTTATTTTAGTCATAGAATAAGTATTTGGGTACGTCTTCTGGTTCTAGTGCTAGTCAGATAAGACAGCAGCACAAGCTGCAATCAATAATAAGTAATTCAAAAGACTAGGTAAAACTAGTCTTTTATGTTATAATATTTTCAAGTTTTAAAAATATTATTTGAAGGTGCTTATATGGAAAAAATAGAATTAAATCACTGGTTTGCCACAGATAACGAATTATCGATATCACTGATGAGATACTTTGTTAAAATTAATATTTGTCAAAACAATAAATTTATATTCTATCGCTTGGAAGTATTTGACGAAGGCAAAGTTACTTTAGTTTTTAATTTTTACTCGTTAAGTGATGCCATACATTTTACTGAAAATATAATTAAAAAATATACTGAAACATCTGAAATTGTGCAACAATATATCAGTAGATTTAAAAAAGGGGGATTTAATCAAACTATAAAAGATGAAAAAATCAAAGTTAGAAAACTAAATTAATAAATAAAAAGAAAATACATATACTAATAATGGTATACTAATTGACATTTTCATAAAAATATAGTATATTTATATTGCACTGAAAAGTGTGAAAATGTTTCTCGCTTCCTGGTGGCTAGCGAGTAATAAATAATCCAGGTCGACAATGTTTCTCGCTTCCGGGTGGCTAGCGAGTAA
>CACXEZ010000006.1 GCA_902766815.1 uncultured Erysipelotrichaceae bacterium
ATTATTTTGCATTTTGATTCCCTTCTTTCTTTATGGATAAAAATGTAGAAGTTTTTTTCTTGAATAACATATCGATGGTAGCGATTGGCCCATTACGATGTTTTAGAATAATTAATTGAATGGGAACGGGTAAATTGTCATCTGGTGGTGTTTCTACTTCTGGGGCGTGTAATGCTGCTACAATATCGGCATCTTGTTCTATAGAACCTGATTCTCTTAAATCGGAAAGTACAGGCCTTCTATCTTCTCTTTTTTCGACACTTCTGGATAATTGAGATAGTGCGATAACTGGAACTTCTAGTTCTAGAGCCATTGTTTTTAAGCTTCTAGAAATTTCTGATACTTCTTGTTGCCTACTTCCTTGGTATTTTGATGAATCAATTAATTGTAGGTAATCTATAATAACTAGCCCTAATCCTTCCCCTTGGGCAGCAAGTCTTCTACATTTTGCTTTAATTTCACTAGCGGTTACGCCCCCAGCATCATGAAAATAAATATTGGTATTGGCAAGTTGGCTTATGGCTTCATTGATTCTTCTCCAATCTTCGTTTTCGAGTCTGCCTGTTTGTAATTTTTTGTTGTCTACTTGACCTAATGAACTGATCATTCTCATGATTAGCTGTTCAGCAGGCATTTCTAATGAGAATATTGCAATATTTTTCTTGGTACTCTTGGCTGCTGCACAGGCAATATTTAAGGCGAACGCTGTTTTACCAACGGCTGGACGGGCTGCTATGATGACTAATTGGGTTGGACTAAACCCGTTTGTTAAATTATCTAAGTCAATTAGTCCTGTTGTAAGTCCTGTTACTTGTCCTTTATTTTTAGCAAGAGTTTCTAGATCTGTTTGAGCTTTTTCTAATACTTCACCAACGGTACGAAACTCACTTGTTTTTCTTAACTTTGATATATTTAGAATGCTTTTTTCGGCTTGTTCTACAGCATCTGATACTTTTACATCGGGAGTGTTTGCATTAGTGATAATAGCTGTAGCTGTTTCAATCATTCTTCTTAATGTATATTTTTCTAAAACGGTATCAATATAATAACTAACATTAGCACCTGTAGATACACTATCAATGACGCTCATTAGATATTCGACACCACCAATTTGAATTAATTGTCCACGGTTTACAATTTCAGACATTACCGTTTCAGCATCGACTGGTTTTTTATTTTGATATAGAAACTGTATTACATCAAATATTTTAGCATGACTATCTAGATAGAAAACTTCTTTTTTTATTTCCTCACATACTTTTTGTAATGAGGCATAAGACCAGAAAACTGACCCAATTAAAAATTTTTCAGCTTCTATATTATGAGGTAATCCATTACCATTCATTCGTACATCACCTACTTCTCAAGTAAATTTATTCTTAATTTTGCACTCACTTTCTTATATAATTTTATTTCTATTTCGTGCATTCCTAATAAATTTAAATTATCATTAGAAATGATATTCTTTTTGTCGATAGAGATCCCTTTTTTCTTTAATTCATCACTAATTTGCTTGGTACTGATGCTTCCAAACATTTTTCCATTGTTGGATGATACTTTAAATTCTAATATTATATCTTCAATTTTTTTCTTTAATTCTAAAGATTCTTTTCTATTTATTTCATCTTCTTTTTCTTTTTGCTTGATATCATTGGCTAAGATGTTAGAACTTGTTTTAGTATATTTTACTGCATAGCCATTTTTGATGAGAAAATTCGTAGCGTATCCATCACTTACTTCTTTTACTTCATTTATTTTTCCTTGTTTTTTTAAATCTTTTATAAAAATTACTTTCATACCAATACACACCTTCCTGATATTAATTGTATCATAGATAAATTTTCAAGTAAAGAAAAAAGGTGTAAGTTATGACTTATCCTCTGCTTTCTTTGTAAGTTTTCTGGTATACTTTATATGTGTAAATTTAATTTTATTTTCTTCTTGTACACTGATGATGTTTTTCTCCCATTCGTCTTTGTTGAATGTTGGGAAATAAGTATCTGCATCACTACATGTATCGTCAATTTCTGTTAATAGCATTGTATCTGCTTCGTTAATGAGTGCAGTATATACTGATGCACCTCCTATTACCATTACTTCACCTTCAATTGTTTTAATGTAGTTTAATAATTTGCCTTTATCGTTTATGATGATTACTCCTGGTATGTTAATGTTTTGGCGAGTTAAAACAATATGCTGTCTGTCGGGTAATAAGCGTGGTAATGATTCTAGAGTCTTTCTTCCCATGATTATGGGTTTGCCAACCGTTTGTTTTTTGAAAAATTGCATATCTTCTTTTAAGTTCCATATTAGGGTGTTATTTCTTCCTAATTCATTATTTTGGCCAATGGCAGCAATTAATACTAATTGATTCAATAAAATTCATCCTTTCGTAACTATTTTATAGTTATTAACTTCTTTTGGTGTATTTAAATATATTAATTTATTATTATAAATTGCTAATTTTGTTGCTAGTTCATCTTTGTGCTCTTCAAACTCTTTTGTCCAATAAAACATCATTTTTAACATTTTGAGTGTTGGCTTATAGTTACTTTTTTCTATTTTTAGTTTTTGTTTTATAAATCTTTTTATGATGTAATATTTTCTTTTTTTAGATGGGATATTAATTAGAATAATCTGTTCTGATATATCTAATAATATATCTAAATTTTTTCTTAGAGTTCCTTCTATTATCCAACTATCTTCTTTATTGATGTTTTGTATTAAATCTACTTGTTCTTTGATAGTTCTTTTTTGGTGTTTCTTATCATCATGAACAATTGAATCGATTTCATAATGGGGAATATTTAGTGATCTAGACATTTTCTTTGCTAGTGTACTTTTACCACTACCAACACTACCAATAATTAATAATTTCATTCAAATATTTTTCTATTTTAATTTGTAACTGATGTCAATATATTTTATTATTTCTTTGGTTGGTAGAGTTTTATTTAAGGGGATTGTAATCCAATTGTTTTTATTCATATGATATCCTGGAAAGATTTGCTTGTTGTCTATAATATTATGAATGAATTTTTTAGGATATCTTAAATCTATGATATCTATTTCTTCATCACTATTTATTCCTAGTTTTCTTTTAGATATTGTTAGTAAGGCTACATACCATTTTTGATTATCTTTATGTCTGACTACTGCGTTTTTAGGGAATTTTTCCCATAAGAATTCTAATTCATCTTCGTATGTGTTCTTGATATACATTATGACTTCTTTAGCTTGCTTACTTTGAAATATTTCGACTTTACTACAATTATTTATGATATCTTTTAATATTTCATTTATTTCTTCTTTTAACTTGGTTGTATATGAACCAATATCTTTATCTATATCTGTCAAAATATAATCTTCATTGGTAGTTAGATCTATTGTTCTCGATGTTAATTTGTTATTTTCGTATTGGAATACTACTTTGTATTCTTCATTTGATAGTATTCTTTCGTATGTATAACTTTTGTTTTTTTCTTTGAAACCATAATCTAATAATTGTTTTATTGCTATTGTTCTATTTTCTAATTCTTTTGTTATTATTCTCATCATATTCCTCTATTCTTTTTATTTTACCTAAATAGCAGAAACATTCTTTTTCATGATCGTTAATGATACCTATTGCTTGTAAGTATGAATAGATGATTATCGAACCTACATATTTCATTCCTCTTCTTTTTAAGTCTTTAGATACTTCGTCTGATAAGGGGGAAGTTGTTCTTTCATCACCTGTTTTGTTGTATATGATGTTACCATTCGTAAAATGCCAAATGTATTTAGAAAAACTTCCCCACTCTTTTTGGATACTTATAAATATTTGAGCGTTTTTTATTGTGGCCTCTATTTTTCTTCTACTTCTAATTATTTTTGGGTTTTGTAATAGTTCTTTTACTTTATCTTCTTGATAGTTGGCGATTTTTTTATAGTTAAACATATCTAATGATTCACGAATTGATGCTCTTTTTTTTAATACACATAACCAGGATAGTCCTGCTTGAAATGATTCTAGTACTAGCATTTCAAATAATTTGTTGTCATCATAAACTGGGATTCCCCATTCGTTATCATGATATGCTACGTAAAGAGGTTCTTCCTCTATTACCCAATGACATCTTTTCAAGTTTATCATCCCTTCTTTTTAGTTTTCTTTTTTTCTCTCGAAGTATTTATGCAAAATATTAGTTCTTGGTCATTGATTTCTTTTAATATTACAGAGATTTGTTCATTTGGTTTATATTCGTGATTTTGATATAGAATGTTGTTTCCTTTTAATATCGCATTCTTATTTATTTCTATTACTCCAGTTAGTCCATGTTCTTCTTTTATATAAATTCCTGAATGATTGATAAAGAGAATTCTGGCTGATACTTCTTTATCAATAAAGTTTTGGGCATATTTTTTTAACATAAGTTCATTAATTTCTTGTTCTAACATATCAGCGTCTTTTTGTTTTTCAGAAAGATATCCACAGGTATCATGGATTAGTTCTTTGTATATTCTTAGCTTTTCTGATTCTATACCATTATCTAGAAATTCTTCAATTATCATATGGTTTAATAGGTCGGAACATTTTCTTGCGGGAGAGGTGAAGGTTCCATAGCAGTCTAAGGCAAGTCCATAATGACCGATATTTTTATCATCATAAAAAGCTCTAGACATTGATTTTAGAACAACTTCACAGATGACTTTCTTTTCATCTTTTGTTTTTCCTTTTAATAAGTTATTCAAAAAATGTTGAAGGATTTCTGGATTATCGATGTTCCCTATTTTTTGAATAAAGTAGCCTTTTTGGACTAAGTTTTGTTTTAAATTGAGTGTTTTTTGCATGGTTGGTTTCTCATGATTGCGATAAATATATGGTAGGCCTAGATAATAGGCATATTTTGCTATTGTTTCATTTGCTAGCAACATAAAGTTTTCAATGATTTGTTGGGCTTCGCCTTGTTCTTTTTCTATGATTTCTGTTGGTTCTTTATTTAGGTCTAAGATGAATTGCTTTTCTTCACTTTCTAATGATAATGTTCCTCTGTTTGCTTTGTTCTTTTGCAGGATATGAGATAGTTCAGACATTTTAAGAAGGGTTTTAGTAAAGGGAAGATATTCTAAATTACTGCTATCTTTTAAAAATTCATTTACTGTATCGTAGTCCATTTGTTTGTTACTGTGAATAATACTTTTAAAAATATTGAAGTCTTTTAATATTCCATTTTTATCGATATCCATCTTACAGGTTAGTGCCAATTTATCTCCATCTTCATTTAAGGAACATATTCCGCTGGAGAACAATTCTGGCAACATTGGGATGACATCGGTAGTTGGATAAATACTGAAAGCCCTTTTTAAGGCTTCTTTAAAAATTGGAGAACTAACTTTGATATAATGAGAAGGATTAGCAGTATGGACGTATAAGTGATACATATCTTCTTTATATTCTAATGATACAGCATCATCTAAATCTTTGGCATCAATAGGATCAATTGTAAATGTTTCTAAATTTCTAAGATCTATTCTGTTTTTGGTATCAGCCTTAGAAATTTGTTTAGAGAATTTGTTTGCTTCTTCTATGACTTGAATGGGGAATTCTTCTTTAAATCCAAAGTCTATGATTAATGCATCAATATCATTTTGCGTGGTGTTGTTATGTTTTAGTTTTTGTACTATTTTTAAATTGTTTCCGATAATTTCAGCAATTACTATATCATTTTCTTTAAAGTTATTCTTTTTTATGTCGTAAAAACCATAAGAAGCTCCAATTGGCACCCATTTTAGTTCTCCATTTATCCGAGTACAGCGAAATACGTGTTCTTTATGATGTCTTTTTAAAACTTCTATCACACAGCCTGTATGATTTTGAATGACAACGTTTACGATATCACCAACAAAGGCGGTATGAATATGTTCCTTTGGAATATAAATTCTACTATCGTCTAATGTGATATAAAAGTTGTTTCCATCTTTTTTTAGAGTTTCTTTTATAATATAATTAAAATGATTGCTTATCTTTTCTCTTTTTACAATTCTTTTTATTTCCCCCATAAATAATTTAGGATGATTGGTTTTGTTTTTTGTTGCAAATACGATATTCCCCTCTTTTGCTGTTAGATTTTTTTCAAATACTGTTATAGTACCATCTTTTTGTTTGATATAATATTTGTTATTGTTAGATTTTTTTAATGTACCATGTATATAGCAAAATTCATCTGGAACATGCATATAGGTTTTATTTTTATCAAAGAAAATTTTTCCTTCTTTTTCTAATTGGTATAAGTTATCTAACAATTCATCAAGATCTGTTTTTTTAATTTTTAGTTTTTTGATTAGCTCTTCGATGGTGATTTGTTGCTTGTAATGTTGAAAGAATTTTTCTAATGTATTCTTCATTTTTACGTCCCCTAACTTTATCATATTAAATTCATATATTAGTTCTTTTTTATTTCTTGTATTACCAGAACAAAAATGATTACTGCTGATAGGCATAAAATATAGAAACATATGGCTGGTGTTCTCTTCAGGTCTTTGTCTTTTATGATTGCTTTTTTAGTATTATTTGTCATGTCTAGATAGTGTGTACCAAAATAATTATCAAAATCATTTATAGAAATATGGCTTTCTTCTTCTTTTCCTTCATTATAAAATTCAATCACTATTCCTTTTAATTCATCCGATATTTTTTTGGCAGTTCCTACTAGTTTAGTAGATCTTTCTTGTAAATTTAATTTATTTAATTTGTTGTAGTCTTCAATATTCATATAGGCGATGTACATATATTGATCATCTCTGAGAATATAATACGCAGTTTCGTTTGTTTTTAATTCAATTGGTTCTGGTGTCCCACTAATGTATACATATGCTTTTTGATTTTCACTTTTTGTATCTGTTATTGCAAACAAATTTTTGAAGCCACGATTGTTTCTTGTTATGGCTGTACTTTCTAAATATTTACAGACTATTGCCATTAATATTAAGATAGTTCCTAAAAGTAATAATATTGTCATTTTAATATTATTCATATCATCTTTTTCATACATATTTTAGCCCTCCATTATTTTGGTTTGGTTACTCTAATTATTTTACCGGCCCTTGAGTCGGAAAAGAAGAAACTAGATGGTATTCCGTTTGGATAAGTACCATGTGAAACATTACTAGAACTACCGCAATCAAACACAATCACGTTTCCTTTTTTGGCAGAACCTACAATTTGTATGTGTCCTCCACCAGCTTTTCCATCTTTGCCAAGTGTTACTCTTACAATGATATCTCCATCTTCTACTTTTGAGCTAATGTCTTCATTTGCTTTTATTTTTATTTCTTTCCATCCGTATTTTTTGTTCCAATCCATGTCATAAAAATCCCATGTTTTCTTTTGCTTTCCTTTGAAATCTTCATAACCAAAGTCGTAAAGTGCCCAACTTACGTAAGAACTACAGTCACAATAGGAATTTGTAATAGGAATGTTATTGTAATAAGTCGAACCATTTTCTACTGCTTTATAGGTAAAATTTTTATCTCCAGAAACAATCTTTTGCCATGTTTTTTTAGCAGATTTAGCGAATTCTTCGCCTGCAAGTTGTCCAGATGTAGATACTACCTTCTGAGTTCCTGAGGTGAGATTTACACTGGATGTGTTATATTCTACTTCTTTTTTTTGAGAATCATATATTACTTGTAATTTGCTGATGGAATCTGAATTGGCATTTGCAAGACATTTGGTCCAGTTATTTCCACCTTGCTCTGATACTAAGTTCATCGCAAATGCTACAATGTTATACATTAAGAATATTGCAGCAGCTGATATAATTCTTTTTATGATCATGGAAAGATTTTTACTTGTTTCTGATTCTTTTGCCACTATGACATTTTTAGCGAAATCAATTGTTATCATTAAAATTAATAAAATTGGCACTAAATAAAAAACAATTTTTAATAATTCTTGTACAAAATAAATTACTCTTAAAATGTCAGGATTTTCACAAACTTCTGTCAACATAAATAACATATCATCACCTTGTCCTGAGTTGATTATATCAAAATGGTCAAAAAAAATCTATACGTTATAACTAATAGTTAAATGTGTATAGATTTTTTTATCTTCTCGTTGATTAAAAAAGTAAAAGCTCGTTTTATTAAAAATAGAGACTTTACTATTATAAACACTCCTTTTATAATAATTCACTGTTTA
>CACXEZ010000007.1 GCA_902766815.1 uncultured Erysipelotrichaceae bacterium
CTAATATAGAGTGTGTTTATGCAGGCGGAGATGTAATAGATAATAAAGCAACAGTATGTAGAGCATTAGCTGCAGGGAAAAGAGCAGCTAGAGGAATTATTGAAAAATAGGACAAGGGGACGGTTCTCTTGTACCAAATTTATTTGTAATTACCTAATATATTTATTTTTTATAAAATAAGCTTGTTCAAGCTAATTTTCGCAGAAATTATAAAAAAAGAATTGTTATTCCATACAATATAAAATTGTACTTCCATAACAATTCTTTTTTAATATTTTCTAACCCAAATTACTTTCAAAGACGCTTTTATTTTATAAAAAATAAATATATTAAGTAATTAAAAAAATAATTAGTAAAAATTGGTACAAGAGAACCGTCCCCTTGTCCTATTTTCCAAAAAGAAAAGCCCCTGCACTATGCTACAGCACAGTACAGGGGTAAACATTGATTTGAGTTTAAGATTTGACAACTTCCCAAGCAGGGAATTTTTTTTGCTTAAGAATAATAGTTCCAGTAGTAAATTCTCTTGTAATTCTTTCCTGGTGAGTTACAAAAAGAACAATTCTAGAAACTTTTTCTTGGCAAAAATCAGAAATAAACTTAAGTACTTTTCTCGCAGTTTCATCATCTAAGGCATTGGTGGCTTCATCAAACACAATTATCTGATGGTCTTCAGTCATGTTATAAAGAAGTTTTACAATACCTAAACGCTGTTTTTGACCTGATGAATACTGTGATATTGTAGTAGTACTTAGGTATTCAAGAACCTGATTATCATTTTCTTCTTCTAACCCAAGATTTCTTAGAATATCATAATAAATATGAGTTCCCTTTAAAATCCTAAGAAGCTTATGAGTAACAGGGTCTTCTCCTAGAGTAATTTCATCAAGTACCGACTGACTACCAAGCAATCCATTTGCTTCATTCATGATGGAAGCAAGATAAGCCTTATGACATTTATCTCCATATGAAATAGGAGCTTCATCTAACTGGATTTTGCCTGTTATAATATGCATAAGCGTTGATTTACCAGCACCAGTAGGAGCATACACTCCATAAGCTTTTCCTTTTTCAAGAACAAAAGTATTGGAGTTAATTAACTCATAAATACTTGTACTTCCAGGATAACTGAATCTAAATGGATTTACTGTGACAGCAGAAACATTCTCATTTGATACTTCTTTTTCGGCTTCATAATAATAGATGTCCATTATAGCATCTACATCTTCCTTTGTAGTCTTAGCTTCTTTTAACATGTGTGTTATAGTTTCTAAATCTCTAAGTATATTTGCAATCTTATCTAGGATACTAGAATATATTGCAGATACAGCTAAAATATCAGTCATGACATCCAAAGAAAGATTTGTAAGACCTCCTACATAAGAAACTTTAAGGATAATTATAGCTACCATAAAAATTCCTAGAATAGAGCTTCTTAAAATTTGAAGAAGATTAAGATGAGTTACTTCTTTTCTTTCCATTTTTCTTCTACTTACCAAATTCTTAACAAGGAGATTTACCCTAAAAGAAAATTCTTTCTGAATTAGAGGTTCGATATTTCTAATATCATTCATAAGAACCTCATTTTCTTTTCGTGATTCACGATATTTTCTTCTAAATCCATCTCTAACCTTAATTCGGAATTTGAAAAGTATTCCAAAAGAAATAATGCATACAAACAATATGATACTGAAAACAATAGTATGGATAGTATTTTTAGTTTGAATAAATTCTGTAATCAAAACAACTATAGCCATAACTACTGCTGTAATGATATTGGATACAACAATTGGTAATTCCTGCCAGAATGACCAAATGAAACTGATGTATTCTTTAAGAAGCATAATAACTTCTGAATTGGACATCAGATTTGAGTATCCATTTTTTTTTTTTTTTTTTTTTCCTCTAACAGTATTAGCAATTTTACTTACTGTCTCAGTAATAAACGAATCACTAATTGATGAAAAGGCATTTTTTTGAGTATCAATGTAAGTCTGGACTGATGATGATAATACTTGCTTCATAAAATAACAAGTTAAAAATATGATGGCAAGAATATTGAATCCATGTGTGATTGAGTATTGAGCACCCTTAATAGAAAAACTAAAAATATCAAACAGTACCGTACTGAATATCTGTGTAATTAAGATCCGATTTTTTAACCTAATTGCTTCTTGAGGCATTTCTACGATTTCATAATCGAATAAAATACCTCTGATGTTTTCGATGTTCATAATCTTTTCCCCCTTGTATTTATTTTTCAATGTTCAATA
>CACXEZ010000008.1 GCA_902766815.1 uncultured Erysipelotrichaceae bacterium
CTTCTATGAAGTCATAATCGATATCATTAGCTTCATCGTTTCCTAATTCTCTTTCTTTGATTTGATTTTCAAATCTTTCTAGTTGATCGATTGGGTCATTTAATTCTGTATAGGCATTGGCACATTCTTTTCCAGCAATAAATAATTCAAATCTATCTACAAATCTTGGATCATCTTTATTTTTCTTAGTTAATGGTGATATTTCAATTGGATGTCCATATAGGAATGTTGGTTGAATTAAGGTTTCTTCTACATATTTTTCAAAGAATTTATTAATGATATGTCCATATTGTTTTTCATGTTCCATTAATTCTATTTCATGTTCACTTGCTAATTTTAGACATTCTTCTAAAGATGTAATATTTTTAAAGTCAATTCCCGTTTTTTCTTTGATAGCATCTGTCATAGAAATTCTTTTCCATTTTCCTGATAAATCTATATCTTGTCCTAAGTAGTGGAAAGTAGTTTTTCCACATACCTTTTCTGCAATAGTTTGGTACATTTCTTCAGTTAAATCCATCATACCCTCTAAATCAGAATAGGCTTGATATACTTCCATCATAGTAAATTCTGGATTGTGTTGTGGATCCATTCCTTCATTCCTAAATGTTTTTCCTATTTCGTATACTCTTTCCATACCACCTACAAGAAGTCTTTTTAAGTTTAATTCTAAAGCAATTCTTAAGTACATATCTAGGTCTTGGGTATTGTGATGTGTTGTAAAGGGGCGAGCTGATGCTCCAGTTAAAAGTGTTGTTAATATCGGAGTTTCTACTTCTATAAAACCTAAATCATCTAAATAATTTTGAATACATCTAATAATTTTTGAACGCATAAAAAAGGTTTTCTTTACTTCATCATTCATGATTAAGTCAACATATCTTTTTCTGTATCTTTCTTCTTTGTCTGTTAGACCGTGGAATTTTTCTGGTAATGGTCTTAGAGCTTTTACTAAATGAGTATATTCTGAACATTTTAATGTTAATTCTCCTGTTCTTGTTTTCATTACTCTTCCATGTACACCTACAATATCTCCTAAGTCAGCAGACTTAAATAGTGTGTATGCTTCTTCTCCTACATCGTTGATAGATATATATATTTGAATAGATCCTGTTTTATCTTTTAGGGAAAAGAAGGATGCTTTTCCCATTTTTCTTATAAACATAATTCTTCCTACTACGGTGTATTCATCTAAAATACTTTCAAAATCATCATGTGGAATACTTGCATATTTTTCTTGTAATTCACTAGCATAGGCAGTTCTTTCAAACTTTTGTCCAAAAGGGTCTAGGCCTAGTTCTCTTATTTTTTCTGCTTTTTCTCTTCTAACAATCTCTTGATCAGTTCTTTGTCTTTCCATTCTATTCACCTCTTATTTTTTCTCATCTATGATGGATGTTATATCAAATATTGAATTACTACTTGTTACTTTAGGTAATTCTCCGTTCCATTTTTCAATAAATTTTTCTTTAATAATGTTATCTGTTAATGATCCACTTTTTAGGTCATTGGCTTTTTTTTCAGCTTCTGCAGCAACAATTTTCTTCTCTGCTTCAATACGCTCTTTTTCTAATTCTTGTTTTGCTGTTAATACTTTTTGCTCTGCTACTTGTTTTTCTTCGATTGCTTTATTAAATTCTTCACTAAAGTTAAAGTCAGTAATGTTAAAATCACTGATAGATAGACCATATTTTTTTACTTTACTTGATAGTTCTTCCATACATTGATCACTAACTTCACTTCTTGTTGTTATTAATTGTTCTGCTGTATATTTCGATGTAATTGCTTTGATACTTTCTTGAATGGCTGGTTCTAGTATTACTTTTTCATAGTCAGTACCAACTGTTTTGTATAGACTTACAGCTTTATCTTTATCTATTTGATAATTAACGGCAAGTTTCATGTTTACATCTTGTAGGTCTTTGCTAGCACTGTTGGTATCTACTTCTATTTTTTGGACTCTGACATTCATTTTTACAATACTTTCTATTAGGGGTATTTTGAAATTTACACCTTCATTCATATGAGTATTGATGACTTTTCCAAATCTTACTTTTATTCCTACTTCTCCACTTTTTATGGTACGAAAACTTGAGATAAATAGAAGTATTACTATTAAGATAATGACACCAATTATAATTTTTTGTTTTTCTTTTAAATCTTTTACATTTATAACTTTACTCATAAAAATTCCTCCAAAACTAAGATTATTATACACTAACTCTCTAGTTTATTCAAATAGTTTTGTAAGATTTCTGTTAATTCTTTTTGGGTAGTGGCTTTGAAGCATGCGTTTTTTACTTCTACGCTTTCAGGTAACCCTTTTAGATACCAAGCAATGTGGCTTCGCATTTCTAAGACTGTTACTTTCTCACATTTTATTTTTCTTAAGTATTCCATATGATGAAAACACATTTCTATTTTTTCTCTTGGGGTTGGTTTAGAAATTATATTTCCCTTTTCAAAGTATTCTACTAATTCTTTGATTAGCCATGGATTACCTAGGCAACCTCTACCTATCATGATGGCATCTACTCCTGTTTCAAACATTTTTTTGGCAGAATCAATATCTACTATATCCCCATTACCTATTACCGGAATCGATATATTCTCTTTTACCTCTCGTATAATATCATAATCTACTGTTCCGGAATAACCTTGACTTCTTGTTCTGCCATGTACCGTGATGGCACTTGCGCCAGCACTCTCACATATTTTAGCTACTTCGACTGCATTAATGCTATTTAAATCCCAACCACTTCTAATTTTTACAGTTACAGGTATGGGGACTGCTTCTACTACTGAGGATACAATTTCATAAATTTTGTCTGGATTTTTTAGTAAGGCTGAACCAGCTTGAGCTCTTAAAGCAACTTTTGGTACTGGGCATCCCATATTGATATCAATTATATCGGGATGCATTTTTTCATAGATTTCTTTAGCTGCTAGTACAAATGTTTCTTTATCACTACCAAAGATTTGTTGAGCAATTGGTCTTTCCATTTCTTCCATATAAAGCATATCTTCTGTTTTCTTGCTATTATAAACTAAAGCTTTATCGCTCACCATTTCTGCATACATTAGACCGGCACCCATTTCCTTGATAATTTTTCTGAATGCTGAATTACATATTCCAGCCATAGGTGCTAATATGATTCTATTTTTTATTTCTATATCTCTAATTTTAAACATAATATTCACCTTCTCTTGTCAAAAAAACAATTTTTATGATACTTACTTGTGAATAGATATTTAAATTCCTGCGAAATTAAATATTATTTTTTATGACTGGTCTTAGATGTATCATGCTATATTTGATATTTTACACAAGAAGATCACTAACTTTTTTTGGTTAATTTTTTCATATATGTTTGATTAAAACTATCCACTACAAGGGGTATTAATTTATCAATTTCTTCTTTTTTGAATATTTTTAAATCTGTACTTTTCTTATCTTTAGAATTTTTTAATATTGAATTCATTTTGTTTAATATTTCTATCACATTATTATAGTTTATTTCTTCAATACCAGGATTTATAAAAGAGGTATTACTGAATTCTTTTAATTCTTCGTAGTTGAAGTTAGGTTTATATTTATCTATTAGGTAAGCATTCATTTTAGAGTAGTCACTATATAACCCCATTTTGTTGCCACTATAAAATTCATTTAATGTATATATTTGGTTACTATTTAATGCTTTTATACACAATACATCGCTTAATTTATTAGTTTCTTTCATATTTTTATCATAGTATTTTATTACATTCTTAGATAAATATTCAAAGAATAATCTGTCTGTATATAAATGGAATAAGTATCCTAATACTGATGTATCGTTTGCAACTAGATCTTTATATTTTTTGGTAAAGTTATCTACATTGGGTAGCTGAACGCATTTATTCATATCGCTTACTTCTCTAAAATGAGTTACCATTTTATACTCTAATTTATCATCTTTAGAATAATTTTCTTTTCCTATGCTATCCACTACTAAGTTACCTAATCTAAAATTATTTTCATCTATTTTATTCATGGAAATATTTTTTAGAAATTGTTCTCCTATGATGTAGTGCATTACAAATGAGGCCATAAAATCACTCCAAACTGATATATAGTTTATCATAAAATTAAGTACTTTACTAGTATTATTTTTATTGTACAATAGATATAAGGAAGTGATGTTAATGAATCAATATAAAATATTATTAAACTGGATTAAGTCAAGTGAGCATATTGTTTTCTTTGGCGGGGCTGGTGTATCTACTGCTAGTGGAATTAAAGACTTTAGAAGTAAGGATGGATTGTATAGTATGAAATATCAATATCCTCCAGAAAAAATATTAAGTCATAGTTTCTTTATTCATCATACAGATGAATTTTATGAGTTTTATCGTGATAAGTTAAATTGTTTGGATAAGGAACCTAATATTTGTCATAAATATTTGACTAAATTAGAGAATATGAATAAATTAGATGCAATTATTACACAAAATATAGATGGTCTTCATGAAAGGGCAGGAAGTAAAAATATTTATAACTTACATGGTAGTATTTATCAGAATGCGTGTATGCTTTGTCATAAAGAATATACTGCAAAGGATATTTTTATCAAAGGAATTACTTACTGCTTATGTGGGGGAATTATCAAACCTCATGTTGTACTTTATGAAGAAGCTTTAGATGATGAGGTGATAGAGAAATCAATTTATGCGATAGAAAATGCTGATTTGCTATTGGTTGTTGGTACTTCTTTGACGGTTTATCCAGCTAGTTCTTTTATTAGATACTTTCGTGGAAAACATTTAGTAATTATTAATCGCGATAGTACTCCTATGGATGAAATATTTGAATTAGTGATTCAAGATGATATTAAGTCTGTTTTTGAATATTTAAATAACAATACGTAATAAAAGAACGAGTACCATCGTTCTTTTTAAGAATTATCTTTTAATTTTCTTTTGAGCTAATCGATATGGCTCTACATCTAATTCGTAGATTGAGTCACATATTTTGAATAGATAAAACCCGACTATTTCGGAATAATCTTCTTCTTTCATTGCTTTTATCAAAGCGTCTTTATATTCTTCTCTTTCTGTCGTTTTGATATAAACGGGAGGCAGTCCTCGAACTTTGAACATTAAGTTGAGTAATGCTCTA
>CACXEZ010000009.1 GCA_902766815.1 uncultured Erysipelotrichaceae bacterium
ATCACTAGCCATATAATAATCAATACCATTACTATGCCAACTCAAAGAATGAGTACCAATAACACCAATAACATCTGCTAAGAAATCAAATTCTCCACTCACTGGAATGACTAAATTATCATCACTAATAGTACTAGTTTCTTCAACTAGAATGAAAGAACTATCTCCACCAAAAGTTAAAATTAGTCGTTCCCCATCTTTAGTACTTACCTTCTCTTGACTAGTCAAATAAGTATTATTTGGCAAATACATTGGATATACAATATCATTAATACTAGCTGTCGTTTCAGTATTAGTAGATTCCTGACTTATAGAATTATTATTATTTTGGTTTGTATTATTAGTATTCTGTGAATCACTTGTATTATTTTGTGTATTATTATTCTGTATAGTAGTATCTTGATTATTAGCATTTTCATTGGTGGTTGTATTTGTTCCTTGATTATTAGTAGAATTACTATTTGTATTATTATTAGAATTTTCATTTACATTATTATTTTCTACCTCATCACTTTTTTTACTATCATTTTTTCGATTCATTTCTAACAAACTACTCAACTCAAAATAATTCTTATCAAATTTCTTATGATACTCAATCTTATTAAATTTCATAACAATTTGAGCATTACCATCCTTATCAACAACTTCTGTCTTAGTAATTTTACCATTTTTATCAATATAAACATTCTGTCTTACTAAAGACTTATTATTAGGATAATTTACCACGGATGAGAAGAAATAATCATTCCCCTTAGTTTTAAATTCCCGTGCCTCATCTTCTTTTAAATCCTCTAATATAGAATTTAATAAATATACTTGTGAATTATTATAAGGCCAATCACTTTGGAATTTAAAACTCTTATTGAGAGATGGAGTTACAACTATAACACACAAAAGTAGAAATTTTTTTTGATTTCTTCTATAGCACTCCTGATTAAAATATTTATGACTAATTTTAAGTCTCTTTCTAATTTATTTTTGTTTTACTTTGATGAATCGCCTCTAAATCAATTTAAATTTATAATATATATCTATATTATTATCTTCACTAATTTCTATTCTTTCAATTAAACTAGCTATAAATGTTCTTGATTTTTTTTTCATACTCAAAAATTCTTTCATCTTACCAATATAATAATCATCATCCATCATTTCATGATCGTCAATTACCTCTAAAACTTTCATACATTTCTTTTTTTCTTCGTCACACTTTTGAATTTCTAAAGTTAAATTATGATATGTCCTCTTATACATATCTAAAGCGATATTTCCCTCTAATTTATCATTATAACAAGCATCTATTTTCTTATTTAAAGTTTCTTTTGCATTATCTAACCTTATCATTTCATATTGTAGCTTTTTTTTCTTATTTTGTAACTTACTAGATTTCTTTAAAACATTCTCTAAATGATTTTCATCAAGATACTTATGAAAAATAGATCTTAAGTTATCTAAAACTATCTCTTCGATAACAGAATACTTAACACTATGTGGTGTACAAACGCCAAGACTTTTCCGCTTTAACCAATAATTACAGTTGCCATATATTCTAGTAACTTCTCCATACTTCTGCGTCAGATTCTTTGTTGCTCTAAATCCAAATGTATGATGACATTCGTGACAAAATATCAACCCCCTAAGTAATAATTCATTAGTAATACCATTACCCTTACCTCTATTCTTATTACTACGAAACATATCTTGCACTAAATGAAATACTCCCTCATCTATTATAGATGGAACAGCATTTTCTGATATAATCCAATGCTCCCTATCTTGATGTACTACTCTTTTAGATTTATAGCTAACTTTCTTTTGTTTACACTGGGCCAAATGGCCTATATAAGTTGGACACTTTAAAATATCACTAACAGTTCTTGTAGACCAAACACCATAATGATAATTCTTCATCCCAATATTCATATTTTTTGACATACTAGGTGTTGGTACCCCTTCATCAGTTAAAACATCACATATTTTACATAAAGAATCTCCCTGAGCAAACATATAAAATATTCTTCTGACAATCATAGCTTCTTCTTCGTTAATAATTAACTTATGCTTATCATTAGAATCTTTCATATAACCATAAGGAGCATATGTTCCTACAAACTGGCCATTTCTTTTTTTAGTATATAATGAACTTCTTAGTTTATTAGAAATATCTTTAACATACATATCATTAAAAGCACTTTTAAATACTAACATATCATTAGCAGATGAATTTACGGCTGTATCAATTCCATCATTAACAGCAACATATCTAATATTGTGTTCTGGAAAGTATCTCTCTACATAAAAACCAAACTCAATATGATCACGACCTAATCTTGAAGTATCTTTAGTTATAATCATATTGATTTTCTTTTCTTCACAATCTTTAATCATCCGATGAAAACCCACTCTATCAAATGTAGTTCCCGAAACGCCATCATCTACATACTCATCTACCAATAGTAAATTATTATCTTTAATATAGTTTAATAATAAATCTCTTTGATTTGATATACTACCACTTTCACCTAATCTTTCATCTTCTCTAGACAATCTTAAATATATTCCCACCCTATAATCTAAAGTTTTCATAATTTCTTATCTATAAATCTATACCTGTACTTATTATATTACTATATTCAAACGAACTAAATTCTTCATCTAAAAAAGATGTAAAAATATTACATATCAAATCATTTAATATAATTCCTTCTTCCCTAAAAATACAATTTACTTTATATTCTTTATTCATCTTAACACCTCTAATAATGTATATGTACAAAATAAATAATTATTTTGTATTAATTTGTAATTATTGCAATTCATAAAATTATATTAAATTTAATTTAGATGAATAAGATTCATATTTTTATTATCTCGTAATTATCGTCTAAAATCGTATTTTCTTGATAAACAAAAAAGAAGAACTATTCCTCTAAACAAGTGTTTCAGAATTAGTTCAAATTTTCTTTCATGAGTCTTTCTACCTCAGCATATAATTTTTGATTAGCTTCCTCTAAATCCATATCTAAAACTTGAAATGGTGTTCCATATCTTATCATCAAATTTTTACTTCTAAACTTATAATCACCAGTTAAACCAAAAGGAACAATAGTAGCACCTGTCTTTTTAGCCATAGACACTGCCCCATATTTAAAAGGCAAAAGAAATACATCTTTTGTTTTATTTCTAGTTCCTTCAGGAAACAATCCTATAGCCCCCTCACTTTTTAAAATCTCTATAGCTCTATCTGTAGCATTAGTATCTTTAATTTGCCTATTAACAGGAATACAGCCCACCATCTTAAAAAACCAAGCCATTTTTCCATCAAAGTATTCCTTCTTTGCCATATAATGAATAACTCTCCTAGTCGCACATATCGTTAAACATTGATCATATACATGCTTATGATTACCTACAATCAAAATAGGTCCCTTCTTGGGAATAACTTCCGAATGAATAATGGTAGGATGATAATATAATCGAAACAAAACTCTCATAATAGGGGTTAAAAGAAAGTATCCAACTTCTCCCTTAAATCTTTTTTTTCTCATTGTTTCTCCTCTCATTATTTTCCTGTTGTAACTTTCTAAAATCTACTTTACCTACCATGGTTTTAGGTAAAGATTTTCTAAACTCATATTCATAAACCTTAGCATATTTTGGCAAATTTTTTAAAGTAAGTTCATTAAATTCTTGAATCAATTTATCATTTTCACGATATCCCTTATTTAAAACAATATAAGCTTTAGGAACATTTTGTTTATAAGGATGAGGAATCCCAACAACAGTACACTTCATAACAGCTGGATGAGTTTCTAATAATTCTTCTATTTGAGTAGGATAAACATTATATCCTGAAGTAACAATTAATCTCTTTAACCTTCCAGTATATTTAATAAATCCATTTTTATTCATAACTCCTAAATCTCCTGAATGAAGCCAAACATTCCCATCTTTATGAATATGCAAAGCAGCATTTGTTTCCTTTTCATTATTATAGTACCCTAACATAACATTAGGTCCTGACACACAAATTTCTCCCTCCTCCCCATAAGGAACCTCTTCATCATCTGAATTAAACATCCCCATATAACATCCAGGAAAAGGAACTCCAACCGATCCATACTCAGGAATATTTTTAAAACCTAAACAAATAGCTGCTAAAGATTCACTCATGCCATATCCTTGAATAATTCTAGTAGTTGCGCCATGTTCATGCAAAAACTCATTAATCTTCTTCTCTAAAGTCAAACTAAGAGTATCTCCACCAGAAATAACATACTTCATATAATTTAACTTTAACAAATCCGCTCGTTCACTTTTTAACATAGCCTCAAACAAAGTAGGTACTCCAATAACAAACTCAGGTTTATGTTTATTCAAAATTTTATCAAATTCATCAGCTCTAAACTTAGGAATTAAAATAACTTCAGCTCCCACACACAACGGTGTATAAGTACATACTCCAAGCCCAAATCCATGAAAGATTGGCATAATAGCTAAACACTTATCCCCCACCTTTAGCTCATCAAACACAATACGAGATTGCTCAACTAAAGTCACAAAATTTCCATTAGATAAAACAACAGTCTTAGGACTACCAGTAGAACCACCACTATGAAGCATAACTGCAGGGGTATTCTTTTTACCAACATATTGATACTTATTCTTGTAATTAACAGCACTCTTCATAAAATCATTCCAATAAATATATTTATTATTATTACGAGGTAATTCCATCTTAGTAAATGTTGAAACTTGATAAGCAAATTTCATAAAAAGAGGCATAGAATTACCAGCTCTTACCACAATAATTTTATAAACATCTGTATCATCAATAATATTTTTAATCTTGCTATAGTTTATATCAATTAAAACTAGCATAACACTTCCAGTATCGTTTAACATCTTTTTAATTTCATTCTCCCCTGATAAAGGATGAATCATATTAGCAATAGCCCCTATCTTATTTAAAGCCAAAAACGCTATAACACCTTCTGGAGTATTAGGCATACAGATAGTTACGACATCATTCTTCCTTATGCCATAATTCAAAAATGCATTAGCACATTCCCCTATTCTCTTATCTAATTCCTCATAACTCATCCTACTACCATAATAATTTAGGGCATAATTCTTAGGATACTGTTTCATACTCTCATGAAAACATTCATAAAGAGAAATATCTGGAACATTTAAATCCATAGCCTTCTTCGAATAATATTTACTCCATGGAGCATTTGGTTTTTTCTTAAACCCAAAAAACCTAAAAAAACTACTATCTAAAATACTCAAAACGTATCATCTCCTCTTCACTAATTCCTGTTTAATTATATTCATTAATTTATCATTTTCTTTCGCTATCTCATTTTTTACATAATAAGGTTGATAAAATGTTAACGTAACACCTCTTTGAAATAATCGATATTTTCCAGTAATCGTAAAAGGCACAATAGGAGCCTCAGTATCATGAGCCATCTTTACAGCCCCAACCTTAAAAGGAAGAACAACCTCATCACTACGATTGAATGTTCCTTCAGGAAATATTCCAATCACTTTATCCTCATTTAATACCTCTATAGCCTTTTTTAAAGCATTTTTATCATGAATTCTTCTATTGACAGGAATAATGCCCATATTTCTAAATATCACTTGTTTCATTCCTCTCAAAAGTTCATCCTTAGCTAAAAAATGAATTGTCCTCCTAGTAGAAGAAATAAGTAAAATACAATCTAAATTATTAGTATGATTTCCCGCCAATACTACTCTACCACTTTCAGGAATATTCTCCCTTCCTTCTATTGTTGGTCTATACAATAAATAAAATAGTCCCCTAATAATAGGTCTTGTTATTCTATACAAAATAGGTTCTTTCAAACTATCAATACTTCCTTTCATTTTATTCTTATTGCTATAATTATATCTCAGAACTAAAAATGTGTAAACAAGATTAACTAATAATATGTCTTACCGTAAAAATACATTAACTTAAATGCTAAGACTTAAGAAAAAATATAGAAAGAATTACATTTTCGTATACCTTCAATGAAAAGTCTATCTTCTACACATAGTAAAAAGAAGTACCATAATTACTTCTTTTTACTCTAATCCAAATCATATCTTGCTAATATTTCAGCAGGTCTTTTTCTAATTGCATTCACCACCGGCAATAGCCCTATAATAACATTAAATACATATACCAAAACAATAGATAATACGACTACTGTTGGAGTTATTAAAATATAATGACTTAAATATTTTACTCCCGATAATATATGTAAAATATACGCCATAAATATAAGCCCAGGTATACTAGCCATTGTTGTAATAGCAAATATCTCTCCTATAAACATTTTACAAATGTCTCTTCGCTTTACACCTATAGCCCTATAAATACCAACTTCCTTAATTCTAGATAAAAATGAAGATCTAATCATTAAGAATATTTCTATAAAAGATATACCTAAAATAATACCCGATACTATTAAAGTAGTCTTATTCTGTTTTTTCTTAGACTTAATATAACTCTCCCGACTTTTTTCATAATTATCTGTGATATGATATCCCTTTTCTTGTCCCTCTCTTAATACCGTCTCTTTCTTTCCAATCTTTGGCATAATAGTAAATGATTTACTACTGATAATAGTTAAGTATTTAATAGTATTATCATTGGCATACATCTCATTAAAGTGATATTGACTTGTATAATAGCCTACTACAATTAATTTTTTATCATTAAGTTTTGCATCTATCTCTTTATTTAATGGCATTGTTTCCTGATTAGAAATATTTACGATTACTTCATAATCATTATCAGGCATCCTTCCCTTCTTAATTTCCAATTTATCTCTAAATTTATTATAGCTTAAAAGACTCTTACTTGTAACTGTAGTTGTTTCATCCTTAATTGTACTTTTATCTTTATTCAATAATACCAATATTGGAAATAGTTGTGTCTTTGATACATAAAGACAGGGACTTACTTTAGAAGTAATTCCTACCACTCGATAAGTTTCATCATCAACAGTAATATCTCTTCCTATCATAGCTTCTACTTTATCAATTCCCGCCATTTGATACCTTGGATCATCTTCACTTGCTCTCTCAAAAGCTAACTCATCTAATACGACTTCATCCTCTTTAGTAGGTAAATTTCCCATGATAATATCCTCTTCATTTAATATCTCTGTACTCACTAAAGAAACATCCATAGACAATTTATTATTACTTGTTTGAAAATAATCTTCTAATGGAACACTTATTGTAATTTTAGAAGTTCCCGGTATCATATATAATATATTTTCATTTACCTCCTGATTTAAATAATCTTCTAATTTTAATTTAGCACTATCGACTGTTACATAATCTTTATATACTGTAATAAAATCTTTAAGATTGATTTGTTTAGATGCCATATAAGTACTTACTGAATACATGATAAACATACCTGCTAAAAAGAAACCAATCAATAATATTTTCTTTAAAATAGGATAATCCAATACTTTCTTAAATCCCTCTACCACTAAATTGAATGGATTCATAATAGAGACATACCTCTTTTTCTTTCTACCTTTTATCTTCTCAAAATCAAAATGATATTTCTCATGTTTCTCATGACTCAATTTTTCGTATGTTCCATTGATAAACTCTATACTAGACTCCTCATCTACTACTTCTATCTTTTCTTTACCTTTATTTCTAATGTAAATATTTCCATTATTTACCACAATATCTAATTGTATTTTATCAGCATTATTTCTATATAGATTAATATCCGTTTTCTTTTCTTTTAATTTCACCTGTTCTTTAAAATCTTTTAAATAAAAACAATTATCCATTTCATAGTCCAGATCTTCTACTTCATTATTCAAATAATCTTTTTTAATACATCCATCTTCTATTTCAATAATACGAGTTGCATAAAACTTTGCTAAATTCTGTTCGTGAGTCACTAATATAACTAATCTTTTTTCTGAAATAGATTTAATAATCTTCATAATTTCTAAACTATTTTTACTATCCAAATTTCCCGTTGGTTCATCTGCTAAAATAATATTTGGATCCTTCACTAAAGCCCGAGCAATTCCAACCCTTTGTCTTTCACCACCAGATAACATACTAGCAGGTCTTCTCTGATAACGTAACATTCCAACACAATCTAATACATATTCTACTTTTTCTTTAATTTCATTCTTATCTTTTACACCCAACATCTTTAGTACAAATGCTACATTATCATAAACAGTTAAACTATCTATTAATTTATAATCTTGAAAAATATAACCAATATTTAAATTACGAATTTTATCTACTTTATACATAGATCTAGAACTAATTTTTTCATCATTAATATAAATAGACCCTTTTCCAAGTTTATCTAACCCACCGATGACATTTAAAAGAGTTGTCTTTCCACATCCAGATGGACCTAATAAAGCTACTAAACCTGTACTATCCAATTCTAAGGAAGTATGATTAATAACATGAATTTTATTCTTCTTATATTTATTAAAATATTTATCAGCCTGATGAATTCTAAGCATTCTATATCTCCTCCCTTAATGTATTCATAGCACTATTCTTAAAGATCTTCCTTGCAAAACGTACACTTATGAAATATGACATCAATGTAATAATAATATATAAAAGTAAATAATCATTAAATGTTAAATATTTCATAATCGTAGTAGCAAATTTAATAGTTACTATTTTTTCCTGATGTAAATATAGTAAGATTAAAAATATAAAATAAGCAATATTAGATACTGTCAATAATTCTATTTCCAACAATTGTTTAGCATTCTTCTTAGTGGCTCCTAAGATTCTTATGATACTAAAATAAGTATTTCTAGACTTTAAAATAATTCTAATGACAAAATATGAGATAAAGAATAATGTAATCGCTAATATAGCCGTGACAACAGTTCTAACGATCTTTAATGCTTCCACAACCCCTCCCAAATAAATAGTATCTTTTATTTTTAATACCGAAAAATTAATTTTTTCCAAAGCCTCCGCTATTTTCTCAACCTGACTAACATCATCTGCATACACAGAACTTTGATAAACTCCATGTGCAAATAATTCATTATAGTCATCTCTATTAATATAAATAGCGCCATTATATTCATTATAGTCCTTTACACCTAATAACGATTCCATATTTTTCTTATTATATAATTTGGACACCTTCACATCAGTCTGTGCATCATAATAGATATTTTTAACATAAATACTCATCTTTTCATACAAACAATTATTATTTCCACAAAAACTATTCCAGTCCTCTGTAACATATGCCTCATGAGAATTTACCCGTTCACTTGGAATAATACGATATTCATTATCATAATTATTTGAATCATGATATTCATTATGAAATAATATTTTTAATTGACTATACCCCTGATTAATAGAAAATTGCAAATTATCAATAACTTTACTAGTCCCATAGATATATCCATCCAAATACATTCCTGATGTATTATTAATATCCTCATTAGTATAAGATATTCCTACTATTTTATATTTTTTCTCTGTACTACTACTTCCATCCATTTCTAATGACACATTTAATCCTATCACTTTTTCTTTTAAGTAACTTAAATAATAATTATCTTTAGAACCCACTAATAACAATTCATCATCAGCATCAGGTAACCTTCCAACACTTACCTTTCCCTTAAAACTTGCTATATCTTTCGCAATACCATCATAATAAATATTTTCATTATCAGTAATAAAAACAGTGGAATCTATTAATAGATCATTTCTAACTACATTCGCCACATTTTTTATACTTTCTATTTTTTGATAGTCTTCCTCCGTAAACGGTGTATTATCCTTCTTTTTAATCACCAACCTAGTATCTTTCAAATCCTTAAAGAAACTATTATATCCCATACTACTTGTTTCATATTCCTGTCTTTTAAAGAAAGCATATTCCAAAGTAACAGCTAAAGTAATAAATAAATAAACCATTAATACTAATATAAACTTTGGAACAATATTAAATGCATTTCTAATACCAATCTGTAATTGATTTATAACTGCTATTTTCTTATCTTGATAAGTATCTATATATGTAACTTTCTCTGTCTTTGTAATAACCTTATCTTCTAATATCTTACCATCATGCATTTTGACCTTTCTCGTAACATATGCCTCTACCTGATCATAGTTATGAGTAACAACAATCACTAATTTATCCCGAGAAATATCGTGTAATAATTCAAAGATTCCCTTAGCTGATTTAGTATCTAAATTTCCTGTTGGTTCATCTGCAATAATAATTGGTGTATCCTTAGCTAATGCCCTGGCAATAGCAACTCTCTGCTTTTGACCTCCAGATAATTTGGATACCTTTGTATTTTTATATTTTAATAATCCTACTCTTTTAATTAAATCTAATGTTTTTTTCTTGACTTCCTTACCATGTTCACCATTTAATACAAGTACCAATTCAATATTTTGCTTAACCGTATAACTATTAACTAAATTAAAATTTTGAAAAATATTACTAATATATTTTCTTCGATACGCCAAAAAATCAGCTTCTGTATAATGACTTGTTTCTTTACCATCAATATACATCTCGCCCTCTTCATAAGAATCAAGTCCACTAATAACATTTAATAAAGTACTCTTTCCACTACCAGACTCACCCGTAATAGCAACAAATTCTCCCAAATGTAATGTTAAATTTACCTTAGAAAATCCACTAGCAATAATTCCCTTATTATAATAAAACTTTGATACATTCTTTAAAGTAATCATCTCATTCTCCTCTCAAACAAAAAATTTTTCACTATATCGTTATAAAATCATAAGCTTGTCCAATTCATTACTTACCTCGTTAATATCATCATCATGAAATACCTCCATCTTTTTGTATAAATTTTTCTTTCCTAGATATAATAATAAATGATAATATAATTCTATTCTACCAACTTACGGTTGCATAAACGACACTTTCATTTGCTCACTCTAAGTCTAGCAACGATAATCTAGAAAGTCAATGAATTTTCTTGCACTTTACACTTTAAAAAACGAAGTATCTCTGATAATTGTAACTTTAGAGTGTAATAACATAAACCCCCTCATCATTTCTTAAAATTACCTGCTCATGATTATTAAGATTATTAACGAGTTCTATCTTATAATAATCTTGTTTTTGATAACTTACTTTTACCTGATACTCATAAGTATCTTCATGATTGATGATTTGCATAACTCCTTCGACATAATAACTATTAGCATCTTTTAATTTTTTTTCCATTTGATTTAAAATATTATCAGCACTTTTACCACCACCACAGCCAGTTACCAAAAATAAACCAGCAATAATGATTACTTTTAAAATTTTTTTCATATTCACCTCTCTACTTTCTGATATTATTATATAAAAATTTTATCTTTTTTATGAATAAAATCACAAAATTTGTAGAATAATATTACTAAGTAAAGGAGGAAAGTTATGAATACATTATATAAAACAGCCTTAGCTCTTGCCATCATCGGCTGTGTAAATTGGGGCTTAGTAGGACTTTTAAATTTTAATCTAGTAGAATTTTTATTTGGTGACGCTACTATTTTAACTAGAGTTGTATATATTTTAGTTGCTATCGCTGGACTTATCACAATTGGTATCTTCACTAAAGACTTAGATCGATAATAAAAAATTAACAATAGCCTTGTAACAAAACATGTTACAAGGCCTTTAAACAATAAAGAACCTATCAAAATAGATAAGTTCTTTATTCAACTACTTCAAAACTACTTAAATAACGATAAACAATTCCATCATCATCAGATACCATAAAAGAAATAGGATAAATACCAAGTACTAAATCAGAAGTATCCTCCGGTGATACCCTAACAATATAACAACCATTCTCAGTATCTAGACAAGTAACATCAGAAACATCCAACTTCTCTCCAATCTTAACACTCAAATCAGGAATCTGAATAGTAGGTACAACTGGCGTAATCTTGATATGCCCATCCCCCATATTTCCATACATAGTGCTATCTCCATCAAAAGAAACCATTTCACTATCACCATTCACCATTTTTGTATGTTTAAAAATCTTAAACGAAGGATGATAAGAACATTCAATACTTTCTAACCCCGTAACACATAATTCTAAAAGTTCATCCCTAGTCTTAATAGAAGAAATACTTCCCAAATGACCTGAAATATAAGATGCCTCCTCAGTAGTACCAGCAATCATAATCCTACTATTAAGACTTGCATCAACATCATCTTGAGAAGAAACCAAACGAACATCAGTAAAACTAGTATTCTCACGACCAACAGTAAGATACAAAACATCATTTTCTTCTAACTTAATAATACCTGATGTATATCCTCCTCCCTGATCAAAATACTTAGCTCCCCATGCCTCAATTTTATAAGCTCCAGTATGATTTGCAACAAAAGTATACATCTCATCCGTAGCATCATAATCTCTACTACCAACAATAAAATAAGTATTGTTATCAATAGAAGAAACATACTTTTTAGAAGCCTCTTCATAATCATAATCTACCTCTTTTAACGAACCAGTAATTAAATGTTTGCCGCCAAGATAAGAAATATCCTGTGTACTAGTATTAGAACTAGCAATCCCAATATGAACAACAACATCAGCATCGCTATTATTCTTAATCAAAACACTAACGGTTTTATCATCAAGAGAATTTATTTCTCCACTAGTACCAACAAGATTATCTTCCAACCTAGCAACAATAATATCATCTATATTATCAATATCATCAGAAATCTTATACCAAATACCATAATAAAGAGTATCATCAGTACTATTCTTGATATTAACATTAAATACCTCATAACTATTAGCATCAACCCTGATATCTTCATACTCTTCAAAATCACTCATCTTTAAATCAAAATTAAGACTAAAACCCACTGCATCATTCTCGGTTATATAATCATTAGAAAACTTAGCAAAAGTAGACCTCAACACCCAAAATCCTAACATAACAACAAAAAGAAATAACAAATAAATAGTTTTTTTATGAATTTTTCCTATCATGATGCCCCTCCCTAGTTTACTCTTAATTATCTAAATTATAATCAATAACCCAAAAAAAAGCAATCTTTTTTCACTATAGTTAACTGAGTA
>CACXEZ010000010.1 GCA_902766815.1 uncultured Erysipelotrichaceae bacterium
GTTGCATTCATCTGACCATAGTCTACGCCTATATTTATGCAATCCATATGTTTATAATCATCTTCTGAAAGTTCTTTCACATGAATTGATTCATCAAACATATAGTAAATTAATTCATCAATACCTGTGCATAATCCTAACCATATCCAATTGTACATTTTTTCATCTAAAGATTTTAATATTTCAGCAGATTCTATTAATTTTCTTCCCAACCATTCAATTGGAACATCTCTATAATCTACATGAACATGTATACAATCTGGTCTTAATTCCATCTTTGTTAACCATTTCATAATAGGTGCTTTAGGATTTTTAGGAGGATTGAAATAATATTCCATTACAAAGCTTTCATCATTACCACGTATAAATGTAGCTTCAATGTTTTCTATTTCATCTTCTCCCTCACCTTTATCAAAAAACTCTGTTAATTCATCTAATATAACTAATACAATTGGTCTATCTTCATCAATCATACCTTTTGTATCATCTATAGAATCATTACCAGTAAAATAAATAGTATTTCCTGTAGGAAGATATGTTATTTGCATAGGTGAGACAGTTATTTTAAATTTTTTCTTGCTTATATGCAGTCTATTAATTGCTCTTAAACATTCTTTAAACACAGTCTTTTTTAATTTATTGTGAAATTTTCTTAGTATAACCACAGAACCAGGAGTTGGATTGATTATTGTACGTATTGCTTTTAATCCACCACGGCTTGATTTTGTTCCAGCTCTACCACTTGTAAATATTTGGTGCGTATGAAATGTATCATTAAAATTAGGTAAAAATTTTGGTATTATTAAATCACTTATTTTGACTATTGTTTGGTTCCCATTTTGGGGCATCATCAATTATTACAACTCCATCATCATTTTTACCATCATCTTTTTCTTTTTGTTTTTCACGCCATTTTTCTGGTAATCTATTTTTTAACCAATATATTTGAGCTGTTACATCTCCCGCTACATGTACTGTTCTTTTTAATTCATGAACAAAACCGTCTCTATCTAATTTTTCTTCTTTTATTTCAATATCATAACCAATAGCTCTTTTTAGCAATGCGTTCTCGACTTCTATATCAACAACTTCTTTGCCTTTTTTTAAGGCGACATCTATGTCACTGTATTTTTTTTTCCATGTATAGAGAGTTTGTCGTCTTATTCCAATATTTTTTGCTATTTGTTCATCAATTAATCCATCTCGTGCCCAACTCTCAAGTAAAGTCAAGCCCTCATTGGTTAACCAGTACTCAACTTTACTTTTAGCCATATTTATTCACCTTTATTCTCAATATTTTTTATTGGTTTAACCTCTTCAACAATTCCTTTTTTTGATAAGATTTTAAATCTTTTCTCAGAAATTTCGTAAATATCACCTTTAATTAATAATTTTTGTTTCAATTTTATTTTTTCACCATTACGTGTGACAGTTATTTCTTTATTAAAAACTTCGGTGTCTTTAAAGAAATCAACTTTAACTTCAACATTTTTCATTATTTCACCTCTTTAAAAATTGGTCGCAGAAATAGGAATTGCACCTATTCAATCAGCAACTGAAACTGATATGCTACTGTTACATCATTCTGCAATTAAAAAAAGAAAATCTTAATTGATTTTCTTCCAAAGGAGTAACAATGTAGAGAATTTTATATTTTTCTACAATATCATTTTAACACTCTTTTTGTTCCCTTTTGTTCCAAATTTAATATTTCTGCAATTTTTTCTTTTTTTCTAAATATTTCTGTTGAACTTAATGGAATTTTTTTAGAAATTTTCCTTAAAGAATATTTATCTAAATAGTAATAAACAAACACAATGTCTAGCCAATCCTTACTTTTCCTTAATTCTTTTTCTTTTAAGTCCAATATTTCTTTTCTAGCTTTTATAATATTCTGTGCTTCTTTGATATTATTATCTAAATTTTTTGTTTCTTTTTCAATTAAATAATCATCAAACGAATATGGAGGTGTTCCCTCACTTGTTCTTATTTTAGAACAATCAGTCGCCTTAGGTTGCGTTTTTAAAAATAATTTTTCTATCTCATCTAATAGATTGCTGTATTTCTCTAGAATATTATCATATTTTCTTTTACATTCATAATATTCAATATATAACATCTATTTATTCCTTTCATAACTATTTTTCTATTCTTAATATCTTATCGCATTTAATACATTTTATAACATATTTTTCTCGTTCTTCGATATATTCTCTTTTAAATAAAGAATACTTTTTACATTTAGGACATTTATGTTCTGGCATTATACCATATTTCTTTTTTAGATCATATTTATCTTTACTTATTTTTAATTTTTTCAATTGTTTTCCCATATTGCTAATCTTCCTCCAATACATTATCATTTTTTAATTTTATATATAATTCTCTTAAATCTTTAAATGTATTTTCTTCATCTATAATCATATGATTATTAATTGCTATTAAACAATGATTATATATTGTATGAGTTTCGCTAGTTTCTTCATCTATTTCTACATTTATTTTTGTTATTCCATATTTTGATAAATCTATATTATCTTTTATTTTCATTTACACACCTTTTCCTTTTTAAATTGTTCTACAACATTAACTTTTTTTACATCTCTACAATAAAATTTATTATCTTGTTCATAACATGTACTTGATTTACCAGTATTACCATTTTTATCTATATATTTATATGATATTTTACAATCTACAGTGTCGTGCAATTTCTTATATATTTCATACATTGTAATATCAATAACTATTAAAGTTAAAATAGCCATAGTCATTGTAATTTTTTTCACATTAACCTCTTAACTCTACTATTCTTGCTACTAATATATCATGATATGACATCATTATATCTTTTTGTATTTTTAATAAATTTTGTCGAACAAATGGTAATAAATCAAATTCTTGCGAGCAAATGTATTTATCTAACTTTTCAATCTTATCTAATAACTCATTATCTTCCTGAGTTAATTTAATTATTAATTCTTTATACAAGCCTACTACCTCCTAACAAGACAATTATTCTGTTTCTTTGTCTTGGTGGATTTAATGTAGTATCATTTTGAACTATTGATTCAACTTCTTTGCAATTATCTTTTAGTGAATTATATTTTTTTATATATGTTTCTGCCAACCTTTTATATGTATCTCTTTCATTTTTTATAATTTCAATTTTTTCGTTACTGATATCTTCAAAAAATTCATCATGAAGTTCATCTGCCATTTTTTTATAGTTTACATTTACTTTAGACGTATCAATATCAATTTTGATATAGTTTTCTTTTGTTAATAAATTAAGTATTGCAAGGCAATTACATACTTGTTTCACAGTCATCTCTTCTACATTTAACATATCTATCCTCCTTATTGATTTAACTCAGTAACCCATTTTAATAGTTTAAAATCATTATCAGAGTAATCCTCAGGTTCTTTATAATATAAATAATTAGTTATCTTTATTTCTAAATCATAAAAATTTTTGCATTCGATTATTTCATCATCTGAATTTTCGACTTTTGTATTATTCTTTACTTTAAATAAATCATTTATCTTTAACATTATTTACTTCCTTTCTTTTTACCATGAAAAAGTTTATCTTTTTCTAATTCTTCTATCGTAGGAGTTGTTTTAGGTTTTGATTTTAATCTTATAATTTCTTTATTTAGGTTATCTATTATTTTCTTTTGTTCTTTTTTTTCTTCTTTAAATTTTTGAATTTTTACTTTATATTCTTTTATTTCTTTAGTTTGATTTTTTACATCATTTTGTGATATTTCAATTATTTCTTTTAATTCTTTCTTATCGTGTTTTAGTCTTTCTATTTCATTGTTACATTCTATTTCAGTTTTGGATAACTGACTTTTTAATTCTTCTATTTCTTCTCTATATTTATCACGATTCTTTTTTTCAGATGATGCATATCCTCCTGCTATCGCTTTATAACTATTTGATTTTTTTATTTCTTCTTTTAATTCTGTTGATATATCTTTTAATTTATCTTTCAATTCTTTCTTTTCAAATACTAATGCATTTATTTGTTGATGATGTACATTTTGCAACTCATTTGATTCTTGTATTATTGCAGCAATAGTCGATATACTTTTTTTTATTTCATTAAATTCTTTCTTTTTTATAAACATACTTATTCTCCTTATATCTTAAATTTTTTTTGATAATTAGCTTTCAAGCCATTTTGTGACTCTCTATCTAATATCAATACATTATTTTTTTAATATTTCTTCGCTTTCACACATTTTAATAATTACATAAAAAATACACCCTTTAAATAACTCTTCTTGAGTACTACTCGGTTTTATCTCTTTGATTGCTTTAATGATTTTCTCGACCATGTTATCAAAATCATTATTTATTTAGCCACCCCAGTTCTTCTAATTGTTTGGTTATCGCATCGTGTAGTTTTTTATTAATTCTGTATGGTTCATATATAGGAAGATACTTTTTTTCTTTTAATAATCTTGAAGAATAGCTTTGAGTAAATACTTGATATGTATTATCGCTAAAATAGAATACTATCATATAATTAGTATTTTCTCTATTTGCTTTATATTTATAAGATATTGTAATATTATCATTACTATATTCTTTAAAACCTAATTCTTCAAACATTTCTTTAGCCGACATTTGCATTCCTCCTTTGAAGTTCTCCAAATGGAGAGAATGCCCTATTAACTTTATCTGGATTTATTTCATGACCCTCATACTCAGGAATTCTTTTATATATATATCCATCGTTATCTTTTTTATATTCATATTTCATAAAGCATTCTTTATATCCATTTGGTGATTCTGCTAAATAAAACCTCTTATATTCTTTTATAACTTTATATTTCATTTAGCACCTCTACTTAGAATCCAATAGCAGATTCTTCTGAATAGGCTTTCGCCTTGTGTAATATCACAATCTTTTGTACGATTTTTAAATAATCCTAATTTATATAGTCTATTGTGTGCTATCCATTCATTTAATGCTGATTTATCTGTCCTATTTACTAATCCTAGTGGAACTTCAATTAAGAAATTCTTTATATCTTCCTTTTTGGTTAATTTAGTGGAATTAATTATTTTTATATTGTTTGTAACTTTGTTATGTTTCCATCTCACTCTACTCATATCATCTACTCCTCATCTATGTAATCATATATTGTATAATTATTTTCGTGTTGTTCTACTACGTTTTTGTTTAACTTACTATTTACTTTTTTACAATCTTCTATGTAATCATTTATTATTTTTGTATACTTTGCTACTAATCTTGTATGAAATTCTAACATTCTAATAGCGTATCTTACTTTTTTTGGTACTTCTTTCATATACTTTCTTCAACAAATTTATTAATGAAGTAAATTTGTCCTTTCCCTGTTACTTTTGGTGTTTTTGTTATTCTTGTATAACCATTTGGATTATTCACAGTTGTTTCTTTTATTTCAAATAATCCTTGTTCCATACTTCTTTGTGTTGGTAAATTATAACTTTCACCTTTTCGATTAATTAAATATCCTTTTTCTCTTAACCATTGGAATAACCTATTTTGACCTATTTCAAAACCATTTTGCTTTATTAATTTTGCTAATTCTCCTATTAAAATACTTGTATTGCTTGCACTAACACTATCAGCAAATATAACCTTTGGTTTTTGGACCTCTATTTTTTCTTCTAATTCTTTATTGCATGTTGTTAATTCCAATATTTTGTTGTCTGCAATTTTTAAAGCTCTAGCCATAATTTTCTCTGGACTATTAAATTCTTTTTCAACCTGGATAAAATATTTTCTTATTATTTTTCCTTTATCATTGCGTTGTATCATTGCTATTTCTTTAGCCATATCTAATTTAATAGCATGATCCGTATATGTAGTTTCATTACCTTGAGCTGTTACTCTTTTTTGAGTAATAGTTACAAAGTCTTTATTTTCTTCAAATCCGTATTCAATCATTCTATTAAACCAATCGTTATATCTTGTTTGTATTTCCAATTTTTCATGTAGCTCTCTACCACTTACAATAGGTTCTTGAGCATCATTTAGATTCACTTTTACTATTTCGTTCATTTTTTTCACTTCCTTTTTCCTTAAGTATTTTTAGACTAATTAAATCTTCTTTTGTATATTCAGAGAATCTATCTTCTTTTATTTCTCTTGCTTTTTGTTTTTTATTCTTATGCATTTCAACTATAACCATTTTTCTATTATCCTCATTATTCAATCTTGTTAAATATGATTTAAATGATTGTCCGTATGCCATAGCATTTTTAATTTTTCTTCTATTGATTAATGTTTCTTGTAACTCTTTTACAAAATACCAACTCTGACTTACATTTAATTTTTCAATTTCTAATAAATGGTATAAATCATTTATTTTAGATTGCTCGGTTGAAAGCATTGATGGTAATTTCTCTAAATTTTCATCTAAATCAGAATAATCATTAATTAAATTGATAATCTTTTCAAAAATTTCATTATCCATCTATATCAGCTAATTTCTCTTCAATTTCTTCTTCCAATTCTTTTAATGTTTCAGATTTATAATCATCGATTGTATATTTATCAATTATTTTATTGTTATCTTTATCAATTAATGCTAAATCATGAATATCCTCTGGATTATATCTTAATTGGTAATTAGTTGGTAACATAATTGAATCTAATTGATTTTTTACCTCTAACCAAAATGCATCCATTACTTTATCTTCAATATAACTTCTTGTTTCTGCATTAATTGGATATACTACATCATCATATTTATCATCAAGTTTTCTACTTGGCATTGCCATTAAATATCCATTTTCTCTTTTAATTATTCTTATATTTTTAATAGCCATGCAATTATCTATTAAAATACTTGCATATGCTTTTACTACATTTCCTATTTGAGCTGTTATTGCTACATTTACACTTGTTATTCTCATTATTTTCCTCCTAATTTTCATTCCAACGACAACGTTCGCTTTCTGAGCACTGTCTATATACCACTCTACAAAATTCATGTATTTGTGATAAAATTCTATATTTGTGATAAGCATAATTATATAAATCAGTTTTTGCTATTCCACATTTACTTGAATACTTACTTGCATTTAATGCTATTTCAGTCCATCTATCAGCTTGTACCAATGACATTTGAGCTATTTGATAAGCTGTTACTCCATCTTCTGATGTCAAGCATTCATAATTATCTAAAATCATTTGATATTGTTTTAAATCTTCTTCTAAATAAATTTGCAATTCAATCAAATGGTATCACTCCTATTTTTTCTTCTTTTAAATTGTTGATTACTGGTCCAATATAATTTGGATTCAATGCAGTAACATCTTTAAAATTCAATTCATCTCTTACCTTATTTTCAAAATCCATATATTCTTTAAATCCATTTGATATATGGCATAATATAATCTTTTTTGTATTACAATTAATCGTTCTTTTTAGAAACTCAATTGTTTGATTTATTGATAAATGACCTTTATTACCTAATAATCTTTTTTTCTTAATTTGTTCTGTGATTGTTAATTCTTCTTTATTGAACCATTCTTCATCAAAATTGCATTCTATTAAGAAATAATCAATGTCTCTAAAATTTAAACCATCAACACTACCTGTATCAGTTATATATAACATTTGAGCACCTGATTTCTCATCATAAATTAGATAATTAACTGGGTGAATCGCATCATGACTAACTTCAAATGATATTATTTTAAATGTGCCTATTTTGAATTGTTTAAATGGCTTTATAGCGTATTTTATAAATTCAGGTACATTTACCTTATCTAGTGTTTCTTTAACAGAATATATGCCAATAGATTTATTTTCTGATAATGATTTACAACCACCTATATGATCTCCATGTTCATGAGTAATTAATACACCATCTATCTTTCTATCATTGATAAATTGTTTTATTCTTTCAAATTTAACTCCACAATCCAAGAGAATGGTTGTTTCTCCATTCTCAAGGATATGGATATTTCCTTTACTACTCGAACTCAATGTAGTTAGTATCATTTTTTTCCTCTACTTTTGGTAGCTCTTTTGTTATTTCACCTGTTTGTTCATCATATTCAGCATCTTGAATATTTTCTTCTTTATCAATTGCTATTGTAGTTGTTTGTATTTCTTCTTGTTCCTCATACTCATAGTCTCTATTTTCATTATTTGAGATAGTTTCAATTAATAAATCTTCATCATCTCTAGTATTTACAAACCACTTAATAGCTCTATTTACTGCTGTTCTTTTAGCAAATTCACTTTTAAATTCTTTTTTATCCTTTGCTGTTTTAGATTTATTCCATGCTTCTTGTATTTGCTCCATTGTTAAAATTGTTCCATATTCTTTTTCTTTATAAGTTATTACGCAATAAGCTCCAATTAAGTTTTCTTCTTTTATGTTTGCAAATGATTGTTTATGTTTAATATTTCTAACTGAACCATCTGTATCAATAAAATAATCTATATCATCACCATCGTAAATTGCTTGAGCATTTATATTCTCTATACCATTAATTCTTTTCAATACTGTCATTTTTCCAAAATATGATACGAACAATGTTAACTTATTTCCATATACAATAAAGTAACATTGTTTTTTTGCTGGGTTTAATCCCATTATTACCATTTCTAATAAAGCATTTGCTACAGATTCTGGTGTACATACCTCTAATGCCTTTTTTCCATTTCTATCAGTTGTTTCTTGTATTATTAGCCATGCACTTTTTAATGCATTTTCAGGACTATATCCTTTAGGTAATACTAATCTTTTTTCTGATACAAATTTATTAATACTAGTCATTACACTATCTGCAAATGTTTTTCTTAATGCACCTACATCTTGTTTTTTTACTATTTCTTGTTTCTTATCGTCTTTCATTGATTAACTACCTCCAATTTCTTATTAGCTTGATATCTAGCTCTACAACCAATTATTTGAGTATTTAATTCAGGTAATCTTGTTAATTCTCCTAATCCATCAATAAGTATTGGTAAACGTTTCTCTTTCATTCTTTGAATGTTATCTATTAAATCTAATGCTACAAGTATCTTATGTCCTGTATTTAATGATTTATATTCAACTCCATCAATTGCAATTTTGAAAGTTTCAACTAATTTTCCATCTTTTGTTGTTTCTTGAGTAATAAAATCAGCTAATTTAAAATTATGTTTTACTCGTTCTCTTAACATTTCAGCACGTGTATTATTAAATGAAATTAGTTGTTGTTCTTTTTCATTTAATAATTCTTTCTTTTCAATTAAAGATTTGTATTCAGCTTCTAATTCTTTTAGTTGTTCTTTAAATTTTTCTAATGCTATTGATACACCTATTTTTTTTGTGATTTCTTCTAATTCATCTTGTAATGAATTAGTATCAACTATTTCTATATTTTCATGTTTAGATATATTAATTGCTAATTCTTTCTTTTCGTTTTCTAATTCTTTATATTCTGATTTTAATTTATTAATCTTTTCATTATTTCTCTCTATATTCTCTCGCATCTTTATTTGAATATCTGATTCTTCAGAAATATTTATTTCAGTTGTTTTAACACTCTCTATTTCTTCTTCTTGTTTTTTGATTTTATCTTTATAATTTTGAATTAATAAATCAATCTCATTTATTCTATTTAATTTTTCTTTTGCTTTAGTTGCATATCCATTTGCTAATAATCTTGATTCTTCTTTTAACTTATTTAAAGCTTCTTCTATCTTGTTTTCAGGTAGTGGTTGACCACATGTACTACACATATTATTTTCAACCTTTATATCTCGATTAACTTCTTCTTCATATTTTTTTCTTAAATCTTCTCTATCTGCAATCAACGCACCTTTTTCTAAATCTAATCTTTCAATATCTTTCTTAGTATTTTCAATATCATTATTGATACTCTTAATTTTATTTTCTTTTATCAAAGATGCATCAATATTCGAACTATCATATGTCTTTTGATATTCTTCATTATCTTTTAATAAACTATCTTGACTTTTTAAATTATTTGATAAATCAGATTCGATTTTTTCATATTTCTGTTTTTCTAAATCTTGTTTTGACTTTTTATCTTTTAATTCGTTAAATTTATCTATTTGTTTTTTTATTTCTTCTTTTCTTGTTTCAAGAATCTTTTGTTCTTCATCATCGATTACTAATTCTTGTATATCAGAATTTTTTTGATCTATATTTCCTTGTAATCTTTTAATATCGTTAGATAATGTTAACTTAGTATCTTTTATATCATCAGATGTTTTTTCTACTCCAACAGATTCAATCTTTTCTTTGATTAAATCAAAATTTCCTTTTTCATATACTTCTTCGTTTGTTATTTCTCCTACTAATCCCATTATTAAACTTCTTAAATCTTTCCAATTTAGACTAGGAATATAATCAACATTAGATAAAGCTTTAAATTCTTCATCTGTTATTAAAAACTTATCTCTCAAATAATCATTAAATTCTTTAATTCCAAATTTAACATCATTGACTTTTATTACTGATGATTTATTGTCCCATATTCTTTCAATTGTAGTGTCATTTATTAAGAGTTCTACACTTGTTAATAAATCAACTTTTTCTTCTCCATCAATTATAGGTTTGATATTGAATTGTTTTTCATCTGCAAAATTTTTCCCAAATAGACACCATGTAATAGCATCTAATACAGTTGTTTTTCCAATTCCATTTTCTCCCTCTAAAATATTTTTATTATCCGTAAAATTTAATTTTAAATCTGTTATTCCTTTAAAATTATTTATTTCAATTTTTTTAATTACTAAATTCATATGTTATCTCCTTTTCCTTTAAATTCATTAATCTTACTTCTTAATTTATGTTCGAATTCATATTTAGAATTTTTAAAAACTAGTCTATTGCACCACTTACATACTACATAATCTCTTTGTGCTCCTATTGTGTTTCTACAACCACATTTACATGTATATGTATTTTTGGTAATAACATTGAAATATCTTTCTAGCTCTAACCTATGCTTGCTTTTCTGCATAAACTAATCCTCACCATTTAGCCAATCATAATCAAATATTTCTATTTGTTCAGGCTTTCTTAATGTTTCTGCTAAATATTCTTTTGATATTAAATATTCATTACTATCTTTTTTACCTGTACCCTTTGTTCTTCTATAAACCATTATTACGTGATTATCTTCTAATTCTTTTGTAGCACGTATGACAGTACTTTTGGATAGATGATATTTATTAGTGATTGTTTCCATAGAAGGATAACATCTACCTTTTGAATCAGAATAAAGAACCAAGATACTGAAAAGTTTATAAGCACTAGTTGATATATCTAGTTCTAATGCTTTTTTGTTTAAAAGAATGGTTCTTCTTTTCACAATAATTTATCCTCCTATTTTGATTTAGTGGTGTCATTTTGACACTATAAGTATAAATAATATATTTATATATATAATTAATATTAGAATATATATCTATATACTTTAGGTGTCATTTTGACACTACTAACTGGTATTTAGTGGTGTCATTTTGACACTACTAAATTTTGATGATATACTTATTTTGAAATTTTATTTTTAAAATTTTTTTGATTTGATTGTTGCACCAGTCAAATCTTTTTTTATACACATCATTTAACACCCCAACCAATATTCGTATTACAATATTCTTGCGAATTGTTTTTTAAACATGAATTCATATCTTGCTTATTCAATCTGGTGTTTAATATAACAATCCAAACCATAACAATTGCAAATAATGTGATAGAACCAATTACACATAAAGTATTAGTTATTTTTTTTCTTTTATTTTCTTTTATTTGTTCTTTTAAATTCTTTTTATATTCAATATCAGCTTGCTTATTAATTACATCCATCATTTTTACGCTATCTTCATCTTCGTAAAACCCATTAAATCTTTTTTCCATATTATCTACTCTCCTTTTTATCCGATATTTTTTTTAAATACTTAACATTAATTTTTAAAAATTCTACAACTTTATCAGTTGGTAATAATCCAGCTGGTAAATAATAGTTTTCATCTTCTTTATGCAATTTATCAATAATTGCTTTTTTTATACTTGCTACCCTAGTCGTTCCAACACACGCTAATCTTTTTATATCGTTAGTCGTTAGCCATTGATTTTCAAGAATTCGTAATGTTTCTTCTGCTGACAAACTAGGAATTGTTTTCATAATTATCAGTCCTTTCAGTTAATTTAGTGGAATATATATTGCATTATGCAATATAATTGTTAAAAAAAATTAGTATATTTTCTTCTAATACATTTCCTATATCAATTAATTTATCTAAATCAAGTTTAACTGGATTGTTTTCCCATTGTGAATACGTTTGTCGAGTTGTATTTAGTTTCTTTGCTATTTCTTCTTGATTAAGTTTCTTTTTGAATCGACATAGTTTTAAATACTCAGATAATTCATGATTCAATTTTTCTTTCATCTTCTACCTCCTATCTAACACTAATTATATATTGCTTTTTGCAATATGTCAACACTATTTTTGCGTTTTGTGATAATTTTTATTGCATTTTTGTATATAATAATGTAAAATATAATTGTGAGGAGGAGATGAATGAACAATTATTTTGCTAAAAATCTAAAATATCTTAGAGAAAAAAAAGGATATGATCAATTAAAATTAGCCGAAAAATTAAATGTTCCACAATCAACATTAAGTTGCTGGGAATCAGGAATAAGAACACCAAAAATAGAACAAATTTTAGATATAGCAAATTTTTTTAATGTTGAAATGGATATCATATCTAGAGATTATTCTTCAGAACCAAAAAATAATAATTTCGATGAATTTGATATATTATTTAGTAAACATAAAGATATATTAACTGATGATGATAAGGAATATATAAAATTTATAATTGAAAAACGTAAACGTGAAATAGATGAACAAAGAAAAAATGGTAATTAATATTGGAGGTATAAAATGGGTATAATTGATTTATTACGAAAAAATATAACTCAGCAAGAATTACTTAATTATTACAATGCAAATATTACATACATTACCCTACCAAATAAGGTATATGGTTTTGTTTATTTATATGACGGAATATTCAATATTTTTATTGATAAAAATTTATCATATTATAAAAAGAAAAAAACTATATTGCATGAATTAGCACATATAGAATTACATCAATTAGAACAGTCTAATAAAGACTTATTTGAATTTTTTGTAAAGCGTTACGAAGATGAAGCAGACGAATATATAAAATATTTAATTGATAACATATAAAAAAGAACCAGTGCTACCAACACTGATTCAAAATGAAAAACCGTAATTTATTCCACTAAATTAACTAAAAAGAAAAGTAGACTTTTCTATGGGCTTTTCGTGTACAATTATATCACGAAACACCTAGAAAAAGCAAGTAAAGGAGTGATATAAATGGCAATATACCAGGAGTGTAAAGAGAAATGGACTAAAGATGGTAGATCATGGTATTATCTATGCTACTACAAAGATGTATATGGTGAGAGAAAAAGAAAAAAATCAAAATTATTTGCATTAAAAAAAGATGCAATTCAAGCTGAAAGAGATTTCTTGAATTCAGTTGAAGATGCACCTATAAAAAGTAATATGACTATTGGCGATTTAAAAAATGATTACTTAAAATATAAAAAAGATAATGTCAGAATAAGTTCTTATGATTCTATTAAAGTAGCACTTAAACATATCGATATTTTAGAAAAAATAAGAATAGAAGATTTAAATATCAATCATATGAATAATTGGAAAAAATACATAAATGAAAAAGACTTCGCAACTGGATACAAAAACACAATATATAAATGTTTTAGAACTATGATGAATTATGGAAATAAAATGTATAATATCAACATAAGTATATTAAACAAAATAACCAATTTTACAAATCCAAACGAAATTAAAAAAGAGATGCTATTTTATACCAAAGAAGAATTTGATAAATTTATTTCATATGAAGATGATTTAAAATGGATATGTTTCTTTTCAATTCTTTTTTATTGTGGTCTACGTCAGGGCGAAGCTTTAGCACTTAATTGGCATGATATTGATTTTACAAATAACACAATTAAGATTAATAAAAACTTAGCTAATAGAGTAAAAGGCGTAAATTACGTCATATTACCCCCTAAGACACGTGGAAGTAATCGAACTATACCAATACCACTATCTTTAGCAAGAAGTCTTAAAACACGCTATAATGAGCAAAAAATATATAGTAATTTTTCTGATGATTGGTTTATCTTTGGAGATATGTTTCCGTTAGCTACAACAACAATACAAAAACGAAGAGATAAATTAGTCAAATTATCTGGATTAAAAAGAATAAGAATCCATGATTTCAGACATTCATGTGCATCACTATTAATTAGCAGAGGTGCAAATATTACACTAGTGGCTAGATACTTAGGACATGATGATATATCTACAACATTAAACACATATTCACACTTCTATAAAAATGAATTAAATGATTTGATAAAAGATATTGATTTATAAAAGAAAGGAGAATTAGTACGTAAATAGTACTTAAAATCAAAAAAGCAAAATAAAAACCCTTGATTTTCAAGGGTTAGTCATCAAAATTGGTGACCCGTACGGGA
>CACXEZ010000011.1 GCA_902766815.1 uncultured Erysipelotrichaceae bacterium
AAAATTTTAATAATTATTTAAAAAAATATTTTAATAATATGAATTATACTGATAAGAAAGGTAATTTTATTAATTATTATAATTTTATGCATGATTTGGATTCATTTAATGATTCTTTCATGAAAGACTTAATTAAAGAATATTTTCAATATGTTGATGAATGTTTCTTTCACTCATCATACAGAAAGAATTTCTGTGATTCTAATGGATTTTATGAAAGAAAAAATTATGTTACTTTATTTGGTGAAATTAATTTTAAACGAAGATATTATTATGATAAAAATACACAAGAATATTTCTTTTTTACTGATTTATTTTTAGGTCTACCTAAAAGAAAACACTTTGACCCTTTTGTATGTGCTGAACTATGTGACCAATCTACAACTGAGAGTTATTCAAAAGCAGGTAAAATTATATCTAATAAAATTGGTAAAAGAATTAATAATAATATTGTTATTTCAAGGGCTACTACTAGAAACATTGTTTTATCTTTTAATCCAGAACATAATGAAAAATTAGAACTTAAAAGAGTTGAAAAACTTTTTATTATGTTAGATGAGAAATTTATTGGTTCACAATTTAATGATGGGAAAGATTTTATGGCTAAAGCTTCAGTTATATTCGAAGACTCTGTTCCAGAATATAAAACCAAGAAAAAAGATAATTCTAAAACTAGATATAAACTGATTAATCCTCATGCCTGTGCTTCTATTGATAATAATTTATTAGAAGATACAATTAATTATATCTATGATAATTATGATGTTGATTACATTAAAGAACTTAATTTTATGGGTGATTGTGCTTCTTGGATTAAAAACTTTCCTAAGTCTCATTGGTTTAATTTTACTTCTGATACTAATGTACAATTTGCTATGGACAACTTTCATTTTAAACAATCATTATTACAATTAACAACGCAGAAGTATCCAGATATAAGTAAAGCTATGCAAGAATATATCGATGCTAATAATAAAAAAGATTTTAATATGTTAGTAGAACAATTTAAAGATTTATTTCCTGAAAGAATTGAAGTAATAGAATCTAAACAAAATTACATTTTAAATAATTGGAAAGAAAGACAAACATACTTAAATAATCCACATATGAAATGCTCTATGGAATCACATATATCTCATATAGTAGCTGATTTATTTACCGCAAGACCTAAAGCTTACTCCGCAAATGGACTAAGAAAATTATTAAAACTACGATTATTAAAAGTTAATAAAGTTGATATTAAAGAGTTATACCTAAAACAATTAATTAACCCACCAACTGAAAAACAAATTAATAGATTAAAAATAAATGCAAATAAAATAATATTTCCTACTGATACAAAGGCAAATAAATATTTAAATAATTTCTATAATACTGGACTTGATCCATTTGATTATGTACAAAAAGAAATCAGTTTTATATAAACCGATTTCTAAAAATTTTATTTTTTTACCACAAAACTCTTTACACTAACTTACACTTTAAAAGATTGATGAATATCTATCCATCAATCTTATTTATTTTTTTCTTCTTTATCTTCTTTTAATACATTACTAAATGTTAATCCTAAAGTCGCTACATTTGATAAATCACTTGGAACAATAATCTTAGTCGCTTTACCATCGGCAACCTTAGCCATAGCATCTAAACTTTTCAATGCAATAACTGACTTATCAGCTTTTGCTTCTTTCAATAAACGAATCCCTTCAGCTTCTGCCTCTTTTATTTTAAGAAGCGCTTCAGCTTCACCTTCTGCAACACGAATCGTAGACTCTCTCTTAGCCTCTGCCCTTAATATAGCACTTTCTTTTTCACCTTCAGCAATTAAAATACTAGATTTCTTTTCACCTTCAGCTTGAAGAATCTTCTCTCTTCTCTCACGTTCAGCACGCATTTGCTTTTCCATAGCTTCTTGAATATCTCTTGGTGGAATTATATTCTTAACTTCTACTCTATTTACCTTAATCCCCCAAGGATCAGTAGCCTCATCCAGAATACTTCTCATCTTAGAATTAATAATATCCCTAGAAGTTAAAGTTTGATCTAATTCTAATTCACCAATTAAATTTCTTAAAGTAGTAGCCGTTAAATTTTCTATTGCATTAATAGGATTCTCTACTCCATAAGTATATAACTTAGCATCTGTAATTTGAAAATAAACAACTGTATCAATCTGCATAGTAACATTATCTTTAGTAATAACAGGTTGTGGAGCAAAATCCTTTACAATCTCTTTTAAAGATACAACTCCAGCAACTCTATCAATAAATGGTACCAAAAAATGTAGACCATTTCCCCATGTTTGATAATAAGAGCCAATTCTTTCAATTACATAACTTTTTGCTTGTGGTACTATCTTTATACAAGGAACAATAAAGATCACCACTAATACTAATAAAATAATAAATATTGTCATTTTCTTACTCCTTCCAGCGTTCTACATCTAATTTAACGCCTCTCATTTTTAATATTTTTACATACTCTCCCTTTTTAAGAGTATTTTTACTAAAAGCAGACCATTTCTTACCATCTACTTTTACTTCTCCTCCATCTATTTCATCAATATCCTCAGTAACCACTCCTTTCATTCCAATGATCCTATCCAAATTAGTTTTTTCTTTCTTTACCATCACCTTAGGTTCTAAATATTTCTTAATAAGAATCATAAATAAAACTCCTAAAACAACAAAAACACCAAATTGAATAACAAAACTCTTTACTACAAGAGACAACAATAAAGCAACAATTCCTGAAAGAACAAACCATATACTTACCAAATTCACAGTAACTGCTTCAAAAACACCTAAAACAATTACCAAACAAAGCCAAAAATAAACCATATTACAACTCCTTACTACACATTATTCCTCAATTAACTATATTATAACACAACTATTACCTTTTGTCTAACTTTTTTATAGAAACAACACTATTTTTTTCTAACTCACTTCTAATATTTTTCAAACAATATATTAATAATAACCTTTCATTCTTAATTCTAGCATTACTATTATTAACTTTATTAGCTAAAAACATATAACCATTAGGATATATATCCTTATAATTATTCATTTCCCCTATAAATCTATTTAAATTAAATTGCATTTCATTATTTAATCAATCTAACACCAAAGAATTACTATCAATAGATTTATCTATATCACAAAAAGATAACTTCGTTGTCAATACTCCTTCTTCCAAATACTTAATAACAGCCTCAAACTTAACAGAAAAAGGAATAGCAAACATATTTTTTTTATTAAAAAACTCTTCACTTCGTACCATTACTCTTTCATAAGCCTTTGGATATATATTTTGATAATCCTTAAATATATTCAAAAAATTATTATCTTCCCTAATAAGTCTCTGAAACCAAAACATAACAATAGTATTATCCTCTATATCTGAATCAATATCCTTAAAAGTAAATCTATTATTCATAAAAGGAAATTCATGTTCCTCTAAATATTTCATAAATAACTCTATTCTCTTCTTTTCCTTAATAAAATATTTTTTTATCTTAATTTCCTTTTCAATATTTCTATTAGCCCTATCCAATATATCCTTAGCATCTAATTGATATTTATCACAACAATTCTTTAATTCTACCATAAATACATCATAATTATCTTTAATCTGAGTATTATACCAAGTCCTTACATAAGCCTTATCATAACTATTAGGTCCTATATCACAAAATTTATCTTCTAACTTAATAAAATAATGACTCAAAAATTTAACAAAAACAGCAACTCTTTCCCTTAAAATAAATTGATTATCCTTTTTATTTATCCTATAATTTAACTTATTATATGCCTCAGAATAAATATCCTTAT
>CACXEZ010000012.1 GCA_902766815.1 uncultured Erysipelotrichaceae bacterium
ATAGGGAAGCTCATCATGATTTTGGCCATAGGCTCTAGTCCATTCTTGATAGCTTCTGTTGCTTTGGTTTTTTTCTTTTCTTTGAATGGACGATATAGATCTTCTACTTCTACTAGTTTCTGACATTTCATAATATCATTCTTTAACTCTTCTGTAAGAAGGCCTTTTTCGTCTATTAGTCTTATTACATCTTCTTTTCTTTTTAATAAGTTTACTTGGTATTCATACACTTCATTAATCTTTCTTATTTGTTCTTCATCTAGGGCACCTGTTGCTTCTTTTCTATATCTAGCAATAAATGGTACTGTATTACCTTCACTAAGTAAGTTTAAGACACTTTCTACTTGGTTATTCTTAACATTTAGCTCTACTGCTATTTCTTTTATAATATCTTGATTCATATTTATACTTCTTCCTTTCATGATAATATCTTTTATGTACTTATTTATTATATCAGAAATTTATAAAGAGAGGTAATAATTTACTAATAATAAATTTTTATAACCTTATCGGCCAGTGCTAATAACCATCTGAGCCGTACTTTCTATAAAGAAAAAAGAACATTACTGTTCTTATGATTATTCTATAGTTTATTCGTTTTCTGAATATTTTATAAAATTAATTAATTCTATCTTTGAGTATTCTTCAACAAATTTATCGTATTCTTCTTTGGAAACAACTTTTTCATTTACATAATAAATCATTTTAACTTCTTCTGATGTAGAGTTTGAATCATCTCTTGAAGTTCCATAAATTCCATTACTAATTATTTTTTCACCATCAAATGAATATCTATGTCTTCCTCCATCAAAGGCAGATGACGAACCTGTTGCTGATCCATCAACCATCCAATTACCATTAGTTCTATATCCATTTAATACATATCCATATACTTTATTATTGTAATAGTGTAACAATAAATATGTTTCACACATAGAAAACATTACTTCATTTACTCCATCGTTATCAAAATCGAATAAAGAATTTGAAATAGTAATTCCTTTCTCTGTATAAAAATCATCTGGATATTCATCAAGTATTTTTTCTAGACATTCTGATAGAGTTAATTCACTATTATTAGAAATTTTTATATCACCGAAATGAGAACCATAATTATCAGTTTTAACAATTATTTTTTCGTTATTATTAAATATTTTTTCATATTCTTTACTAATAGTTATTTTTTCATTACTAGGTAATTTGACTTCTATTAATGATTGTTTATTGCTATTTTCATTTTTTTCTTCATCATCATTATGTTCATTTGTTTGTTTATTATTATTTATTTCTTTGTTATTAAAGCTTATTGTGTTAGTTGCAAATAAACATACAAATATTAGTAACATTACTATTATACCAATTAATAAGCCAACTAAAACTCCATTATTATTCTTTTTTCCCATTTACTTCACTCCTTCTTCTATTATTAGAATAACATAATTTATTTTTAGTGTAAATTTATTTTTATTTTATTTACGACTTGTAATGTTAATAATTATTATTCTACTTTTTTCTATTTTCTAATAAATAATATTATTTTTTTAATAGTATAAGTTATTATTATTCTAAGTCAATATAGTTAAAACTAATTTCATTTTTTGATATTTCTTTATACTCTTCTTCTGTAATTTGTATTTCATCACCATTTTTAGTAGTTTCATGGTAGGTAGTTATCATTGTTTCTAAATTTATGATGTAACTGATAGATCTTGTTAATTCTAGTTTATTATTTATTAATTTATAATATCCTAATGAATTTCCACGTGTTCCATCGCCAAAGCCAGATGTCTTTAATTCAGTATAAATTATTTCATTTGTTTCTTTATTATATCGAATTCCAGACCAGGTATATAAAGTTTTAACTAATAATACTTGATTGTTACTATAGGTGTAAATTGATATGTATTCCCATTCTGTGGTGTCTTTAAATCTCATGATTAATTCACTTATTCCATCTGAATTGATATCAGTGATAATATATGATTTTTCTTCTAAGTATTCATTTGGAATGTTTTCTTTACTATATTTATTGTTATTTATGTAATCTAAATATATATTTTTGTAGTCAATATCGTTTGTATTTTTTTCTTCATCGATTAATTCACTGTTATTTATATTATTAGTAGTTTCTTTTATATCATTTTCAGTAGTTTTTGTATTAAGACTTATTGTGTTAGTTGCAAATAAACATACAAATACTAGTAACATTATAATGATACCAATTAATAGTCCAATTAATACTCCATTATTATTCTTTTTTTCCATTTACTTCACTCCTTCTTCTATTATTAGAATAACATAATTTGTTTTTAGTGTAAATTTTTTTTGATTTTATTTACGACTTGTAATGTTAATAATTATTATTCTACTCCTTTCTATTTTTTGGATATATCATAAATTAATCTTGCAGTAAATAGTTCGTGTGAGTATTTTGCAGTAAATAATATCATACTTTTAATGGAGGTATGATATGATTATTGAATTTGATAATTTGAAGGATTTACTCATTTTTAATATAAAGTACTATCGTTATCTGAATAATTTGTCTCAAGAGAAGCTTGCTGAGATGTGTCTTTTGAGTCCTAGATATATTACTGATGTGGAAAGAGGGTTACATTGTCCTACTATTCCTAAGATAGAGGTTATTGCTAAAGCTTTTAAGATAGAGCCTTATCAGTTATTTGTTAATATAAAAAGAGATGCTAATATTATGGATAAGATAAATCATGGAAGACAGTATAATCAGAAGAATAGTTGACTATTTATAAAAGACTCAATACTAAAGTAAAGAGTCTTTTATATTACTTTCTTGTCATTCTTCTTATTTCTTCCAAATTGCTTCCATTGGTGTATTGATTTAATTCTTTTAAATAGGATTGTTTTGAATTGTTATTTGATGTTGATTTGTTTTTTAAGTATGATTCTTTTTTTATTATAATTATTGGAATGTTTAATCTTATACTTTCTTCTTTATCTATGTCTCTTATTTTATCAAATACTACTATATAACTTGGTTTTAATGATTGATATTGATTATTATCTATTTTTTTATTTATTATTTGGATTTCGTTATAATTATCATTTTGAGTTAGTTGTTCTTTGGTTTTTATTTCATTGATATAGCCGTATTCTAGGGAGTTATCGTCTGGTGATGAATAGGCATCTTTTGATGATACATGGGATATATATTCTATTGATATATCTGTATATCCATAAATTATTTTGTTTTGATTGAATACATTTAAGTTGTTATGGGATATTAAACTATAACAATGTCTATTAATGGGTGCTATTTCCTGATATTTTGCCATGCATTTTACTAGCATATAAAACTCTTCTCCATTTAGTATTTGAGTGTTATTATTTTTAGGATGATATAGGCTATTATTTATTTGTTGATAAGATATATCTTTCATTTTTCTTATATCTTCATATAGAAGTAAATTTAATTTTTTATCTTTATATTCTTTATATATTTTTATTTTTTCAATATGGGATAATTTATCTATATTTACTATATTATGATAGAAAGATATTTGGTCTTGGTTTAAGATATTTATTTCCTTGTTGTAATTTAATAATTCTTTAATATTTCTCCATACATTGTAGATAGTATCTTGAAATAAACTATCTATTATGATTTCACTTATTATTTGGTTGGTTCTTTTTTGAAGGTATTCTTTGGCTATTTCATTGCTGTTCTTATAATGATAAATATCTGTTAGTTTTATTAACGAACTGTTATCTAATAGAATATCTAAATCTTTATAGTTATCTAAATATTCATAGTCTCTTTTTTGAAAATGATTTAATATTTCTATGTATTTTTGAAATAGTTGTTCATTTGGGTTATAAGTTTCTAATATTTTTTCATAATATTGTACTACTTCTTCATTTAAAGACTGATTAGGTTTTATTTTTTGAGCGTTGTTTATATTTTTTCTAAATTCTAATAAGCTTGTTTCTTTAAGTTTGTTAAGTAATTCTTTTGGGGTTAGATTTTTTTTACTGTTTATTAGTTCTTTTATTTTATCTTTTTGCATACTTACTTCCTTTCCTCTATCATGTCAGCATACATTATTTTATCATTGCCATATTTTCTCTTGATTTCATCGATTGTTTTTTGTAATTTATCATCTGCTTTGTTTTTTTCTTCTTTCTTTAAGTTTTTATTGTCAAATAAAGATAATTGTTTATCATGGGAGATTGTAAAATTACTTACTCCTACACATAGCCCTCTGATTGGTGTTGTTTCATCCCATAATTTATCAAATAACTGAGTTACATAATAGATGATTTCATCATCTGTATTAATACTATTTTCTATATTCATTTGTTTACTTACTTTTTTAAAATCATTATATTTAATCCAAATACTTACATTTTTGGCATAATATCCTGTTTCTCTTAATCTTTTACCTACTGATAAAGTCAATTCTTTTAATACTTTTATAGAGTCACTCCTATTTTTATAGTCATGTGGTAGAACTGTTGAATTAGAGATGCTTTTGGCATCATGTTCTTCGTAGTCTACTATTGATTCATCTATACCATTTGCATATTCCCACATTAGTTTCCCATGGCTTTTAAATTTACTGATTAAAAAATCGATATCTTGATTTGCTAATTCTCCAATAGTATTAATTCCTAACTCTTTTAATTTCGATGCACTTGATTTACCTAACATAAATAAATCATCTATAGGTAGTGGCCACATTTTTGAATGAATTTCTTCATCAAATAAAGTATGTACTTGATCTGGTTTACTAAAGTCTGAGGCCATCTTGGCTTCTAGTTTGTTATTACCTATTCCTACATTTACTGTAAATCCAAATTGTTTTTTGATATCTTCTTTGATTTGATAAGCTGTTTTTATTGGATTGCCAAATAGTTCTTCTGAATTAGTATAATCTAGAAAGCATTCATCTACTGAATATCGTTCAATAATATTAGTATATTTCAATAAGTAATGATACATTTCATCAGAAAATTTATGATATAGTTGATAATTTCCCGGATATACTTCTAGATATGGGCATTTTTTTCTAGCTTGATATAGGGGTTCTCCGGTAATAACACCTTTTCTTTTACAAGGATTACTTTTAGCTAAAACAATTCCTCTTCTTGCATTTTCATCTCCTCCTATTACAGCATAACGACTTCTGATATCTATTTTCTCTCCATTATTTAATTTATCTACGGCTGTCCAAGATAAGAAGGCATTATTTACATCAATATGTAGAATAATTCTTTTTTTCACGTTATATGCCTCCTTTCTTTTTTTATTATATCATTAATTTATTCAAAACTGTTTATTTTATTGGTATTAATTCATTATTTCAAAAAAATGGACTACATATTATATTATTGGAAAGGAGAAATGATATAGATGGATGATGGATTTGAAAGAGCAAGAAGAAAAATCGAAGAATGTGAGAAAAGACGTCCTAAATTTATTTGTGTTGTAGGTCCTACAGGACCAACAGGACCTACTGGTCCTACTGGTGCAACGGGGGCTACTGGTCCAACCGGTCCTACTGGCGCTACTGGTGAATGTCAATGTTGTGCTACTGGTGAATTGATTGTTAATGGTGGTATGGAAGATGTTACTGAGGTTCAACCAAATGATTGGATTTTTACTAATCCCGATGGTGTTACTTCTGTTGAATCTCAAGGGAGAGTACATTCTGGAAACTTTTCTGTTAATATAGAAGATGGTTCCGCAATTGAACAAACTGTTGATATTGATGGTGATGGATGCTTCTATGTTTTGTCCTTCTTTGCCAGAGGAGAAGGTGCACAAGTTGGATTTACGGCGACTGCTACATTTGAAACTCCAACTGGTCCTATCGTCGGTGGAACTATTACAGTAAGGCAGCAAGATTTAACTAATTCAAATAGGGATTTTGCATTCTTTCAACTTATTACAACTGCTGCGCCTGATAATGCTACTGGAATTACTATTCGTTTTGAAGTAGATGCAAACGGTGGTCAATCAATGGACTTAGATGATGTATCGTTATTTGCAAATTAATAAGGAAATAAATTAGGTATGGGTAGGCTAAAAATATGTGTTTATGCTATTAGTAAGAATGAAGATAAATTTGTGAAACGTTGGGCTAATTCCATGAAAGAAACTGATGAGGTTTATGTTCTTGATACCGGTTCTACTGATAAGACTGTAGAAAAATTAAAGAAATTAGGTGTTAAGGTTACAGTTAAAGAAATTAAACCATGGAGATTTGATGTTGCTAGAAATGAATCTTTAAAATTAGTTCCTAGTGATGCGGATATTTGTGTTTGTACGGATTTAGATGAAGTGTTTGAATCCGGATGGAGAGAAAAATTAGAGAATATATGGAAAAGGAGAATTACTAGACTTCGTTATAACTATAATTGGAGTTTAGATAAAGATGGAAATCCTATTGTAAATTTTTATATTGAAAAGATACATAGTAGACATGATTATATATGGACTCATCCTGTTCATGAGGTATTAAATTATGTTGGAAAGGGCAATGAAGTTGCAGTTACAACAGATGAAATTACATTAAATCATTATCCAGATAGTACTAAATCTAGAAGTAGTTACTTACCTTTACTGGAATTATCTGTAAAAGAAAATCCAGAAGATGATAGAAATATGCGTTACTTAGGTAGAGAGTATATGTATTATCATAAATGGAATGAATGTATTGATACTTTGATTAAACACTTACATTTGAAGAATGCTATTTGGAGGGATGAAAGATGTGCTTCTATGAGATTCATTGCACGTTCTTATACGGCAATGGGAAGATATGATGAAGCATTAATGTGGCTAGATAAGGCTATTAAAGAGGCTCCTTATTTAAGAGATCCATATGTAGAAAAGGCATTATTAGAATACAGTCAAGAAAATTGGGATGAAGTGGAAAGATTATGTTTACAGGCTTTAAAGATTACTCATCATGCTAAGAGTTATATTAATGAAGTATTTAGTTGGGATTATACTATATATGATTTATTATCAATTAGCTATTTTTATCAGAATCAATTTAGATTGTCTCTTTTTTACTCCCAATTAGCATTAGAAACATCTCCTAATGATGAAAGATTGTTAAAGAATTATGATATTATTAAGCAAACTATAGAAAAATCTGATAAATAATATGAAATGAGAGGGTACTTTCGGTACTCTCTTATTGTATTTGTTTTATGTTTTTATTGTTCTTACTTGTTACTATTTTTTTACCTGTTTCTTTTTCTAATCGCTGTGTTCAAGAGTTTGACTGATAAAAGAATATAGTGTACAATTAGTATAGCCAAATAAAAATAATTGAAAGGAGATATCCTTAA
>CACXEZ010000013.1 GCA_902766815.1 uncultured Erysipelotrichaceae bacterium
ATATGCATCAAGTCAATTTAACGATATGACAGAAAGAATCAATCGTTTAGAAAGACAAGTAAAAAGATTAGATCAAAGATTAACAAGATTAGAAACTCCATATGCTAATAGTAATATATCTTATAACAACGAACCAGATAATAACATGTATATGATGTAAAAATATAAAGACTTAAAACTAAAACTATAAAATTTAACAAATAAATTTTATAGGTCTTTTAACGTGACATAAATCATTATCCTTAAAATTAATTTATACTCCCATTTGTATTCCCCTATTTTTAAATACAAGCTTTCTTATCATATCAAAAGGAATAACTGTAAATGCAATAAACAACATGATCAAAAATTCCTTGAGTGTAAGCCCAGTTGTTCTAAATAAACTTCCCCCATAATAAATCATTCCAACCTGAACTATAGTAATAAATCCAATAACTGCTAAAAAAACTTTATTTTTCCAAATGTCTGAAAGTATATTCAACCTTACTGTTCTAGCATTAAAACTATTAAAAATACTAATAAATATAAATAAACCAAAGAAGGCGGTCATAACATATTGATTATTAGCACTATATCGAAAAAGTCCCCTTAAATAACTACTCTTTAAGAAAATAATACACAATAAAGATGAGTAAAAACCTGTAATCATAATTTCCTGAAACATATACCGATTAATAATCGCTTCATTACGTTTCTTAGGAGGTTCACTCATATATTCAGAAAGTGCTGGTTCATAAGAGAAAGCTAATCCAGCCAAAGTATCCATCACCATATTGATCCAAAGCATCTGAATTACAGTAACTGGACTAGGTATACCAATAAAAGGACCAATGACAGAAACACTAACAGCACAAACATTAACCGTTAACTGAAAAATAATGAATTTACGAATACTCTTAAAGATAGTTCTCCCATAAAGTATAGCCTTCTCAATAGATAAAATATTATCATCCAATATAACAATATCACTAGCCTCTTTTGCTACCTCAGTACCACTACCCATAGAAAATCCTACATCTGCTTTTTTCAAAGCAATAGCATCATTAACACCATCCCCCGTCATACCAACTACCAAATTCATACTCTTAGCTAAGGCAACTAACTTACTCTTATCATCAGGCATCGCCCGAGCTACCACTCTTAAATAAGGTAACTGCTTTTTTAACTCTTCCATAGACATCCGATTCAATTCTTCACTTGTTAATACAATATCATTCTTTTCTTTGAGAATACCGACTTCTCTAGCAATTGCTTCCGCAGTTCCTTTATGATCTCCTGTAATCATTACAACCTGTACTCCAGCCTCTTGAATAGATTTAACTCCTTGAACACTTTCTTCACGAACATCATCTTTAATAAATAAAAATCCAAGTAAAATTAAATTTCTAAGTTCTAAACTTCTACCTTCACTATAAGCTACACATAAAACCCTAATCCCTCTACTAGTAACTTCTTCTATTTTATTTTTTAATACTTGTCTTTCAAGAATTAATTGTTTAAATCCTTCCTCATTCAAATATCTATCACATTTATCAAGTAGAACCTCTGCTGCCCCCTTAATATAGCGAACAGTCTTACCATTCTCCTCTGTAACTACCATAGAATATTTATTTTTACTATCAAACATAGTCTGATCCAAAATCTTTACAGTTTCTCTACGATTCACCTTAACAAAATCTAAAACAGCCTTATCAGTAATATTTCCCCCAATAATTTGATTTGTTTCTGAATCAAATGAACTTTCATTATTATAAACCAAACTATCTACAAGTATTTTACGATATCTAGAAGAAACTTTATCTAAATCATAAAACTCATTCCCATTCCCAAGCATAAATTTTACTACCTCCAACTTTCCTTTCGTCAAAGTACCAGTCTTGTCCGTAAATAAAATATTCAAACTTCCCGCTGTTTCTATTCCAACCAATTTTCTAACCAAAACATGATTCTTCAACATTCTCTTCATATTAGAAGATAAAACTAAAGTAACCATCATAGGTAACCCTTCTGGAACACTAACAACAATAATAGTAACAGAAAGTGTTAAAGCATGTAATAAATATGCAAAAACTAAAGAAATATCACTCAAAGTAGATCCAATCTTCACCAAGTCAAAAGAATTGCTAATAACAATCTTATTAAATAAATAACTAATACTAACCAAAAAAGCTGCAAAATAACCTATTCTACTTAATATCATTGCCAAAGAAGTTAATCTCTCTTTTAAAGGAGAAGTGCCACTACCTTCCCCCAATTCCTGAACCATTCTTCCATAATATGTTTGATTACCAACCTTATCTACACGAACCAAAGCATTTCCACGATAAACAACACATCCTCGATAAACAATATCCTTAAGACCTTTTTTTACACTACTAGCTTCCCCATTCATAGAAGACTCATCGACTTCCACAGTTCCATCTAAGATAATACCATCAGCGCCTATTTTATCACCGCTACTCAATAAAAGTATATCCCCAACTACAATTTCATCAATACAAATCACTTTCTTTTTTCCATTTCTCTTCACACAACAATTAATCTTAGAAGATTCTCTCATCAATCTTTCAAATGCTTTCGAAGACCCATACTCACTAATCGTAGAAATCAAAGAAGAAAAAATAATAGCTATTACAACTCCCACAGTTTCATACCAATCAAAATCAGAAATTAAAAAGACCGTTTTAATTCCTAATGCTATCAATAAAATCCGAATAATAGGATCTCCTAAACTCTCTAACATTAAACTCCAAAAACTGTCTTTTTTCCCTACTATAATTTCGTTATTACCATATTTTGTTCGTTGATTTACCACTTCTTTATCAGTTAGTCCATTCATTTCTCCTCACCTAATAACTTCTATGGAAAAATCTCTAAAACTATACCTAATAAAAATAGACAAAATATTTAATACAATTATTTAATTCTTAAAATTTTCCAAACACCCTCACCATACCAATAACTTTCAATATCAAATGGACCCAGCGTAGAAAAATGAAAGTTATTCATAGTTCCACTACCATTAATATCAAATCTACGCCCAGCATCATACCACTTATTATCCCCAGCATAAACATTAGTATGTTGATGATCATACCACAAAACAATATCTCCTGCTTTTAAAGTACCATCCTTAATTAATTGTTTTGCCGTTTTATTATCTGTTTCAATAAATTGCATCTTTTCCTTTATTTTTTTCTCTGTACCAGAAGTATAAGAAATATAATTTTCTCCATTTTGATATGCCTTATAAAATCTATCACCATTATCTAAAATACCAATATCAATAAGCCCCCATACTGCATATAAAGCACAATTAGTAGCCTTAGTACTTTTATCAGCTTCATTAAAATTATTTTTAGTATTATCATTACTATACAACCATTTATTACCATTCTTAGCATCTTCTTGCACTTTCTTAGACATCTCCTCTAAAGAATCTAAATACTTTGTAGCATCTTTCGCACTATAAGATGCCTGAGAACTAGAAACAGCCACAACAGTTCCAGGGCTTAAATCAACAGGAACTGGCTCAAAATCATCCGAAAATTCAATTCGGTATTGATCCAAATTATCATCAGTTATAGCAATATCAATGCAAGAGGCATAATCCACGCCAAACTCCCCTAATAGACCAATTGTAAATTGAACAATAACAGGTACTAAAAACAATCCAACCGTCATAATTAAACGCTTAATACTCAATTGTACACTTTTATTCATATCATCCTCTTTTGCAGACATAACATTTTTAGCCAAATCAAAAGAAATCATAAGAATTAAAAAAATAGGAACAAGTTTAAAGATAATATCCAACAATATAGAAACAAACTTAATTACCTTCAAAATATCTGCTCCTCCACATTCTAAACCATCAATAAGAAATTGCATAAAAGTCACATCCATTTCATCAAAAAATACTAACATAATTATAGCAAAAAATAAAATGTATTACAACATCTATAGAAAGTAAGTACAGAATAGCATAGTCAATATTTTTTCTCTATTCTTCAATAAAAATCATTGCTCTAGTTACATCTAAAAACAAAAGTTACAATCTTTCATATTTTATTTAGTATTAATTATTTAGTCACTTTTTCCTCTTCCAATAAATACTTTTTGTACCAATACAATATAGCAGCAAATTATTAATGTACATCATTAACCTACCTTCTTTGTTTCATAGTTGACAGATCATTACATATTATAAAAAGAATATTAACTTTTAAATACTCATTGCTAAAGTAAAATCACCCCAGACTATCTGAGGATTTTCATCACAAAATAAAAAACACAAAATTATGTGTTTTAGAAATCAATTTCTCTCTTGAATAAAAGAATTAAAATACAAAAGCCATTTAACAGGAACAATCCG
>CACXEZ010000014.1 GCA_902766815.1 uncultured Erysipelotrichaceae bacterium
AATTGTCAAGTTGACAAGTGTTTATACGGTGTTATTAAAGACTTTAATTGTCAAGCTCTGTTGACTACATATGGGATAGTTTTATGGATAGTGGAATTGACAAAGTATATAAATTAGATATAATAATATCAGTTGGTGGTGAAAACTATGTGGAAAAAGTTGTGGAAAAATAGAATATATTTATTTTTGATTATTTTGATTCTTTTTTTGTTAGTTGGTTATGTTTGTTATCAAGATAGAGATACTTTTTTGAAACAAGAAAATGGAAATGTTGAAACTCATTTTAAGGATAAAACCAGTGAAATAGATACGAATAGTGATAAGGTAGAGAAATTAAGACGTGAGTATCAAAATGATGATATTATTGGAAATCTTTCTATTGCTGGTACTGGTATTGATGAAGCTATTTTGCAATCTGGTGATAATGACTATTATTTAAATCATGATAATTATGGAAATTATGATAAGTATGGTAGTATTTTTCTAGATTATCGATGTCATAAAAATAGTAAGAAATTATTAATCTTTGGACATAGTTCTATTCGAATTGATACTCCTTTTAATAATCTAGAAAAATACTATGAAGAAGATTATTATAAAAATCATTTATATATTGATGTTGTGATAGATGACGAGGTGAGAAAATATTTAATTTTTTCTGTTTATATAGAAACAAGTGATTTTACTTATATGAATTTAAATATCAGTGATGAGGTTTATTTAGAAAATTTAAAAGATTATAAGAAAAAGTCTTTTTATGATACGGGAGTAGATGTTTATCCGAGTGATGAGATTTTAATTTTGCAGACTTGTAGTAATCATAAAGATTATGTTAAGTATAAAGATAAATATTTGCTTATTATTGCTAAAAAAATATAGAGAATAGATGAAATAAACTAATCTATTCTTTATTTTTTTTTATTTTGAAGATGATAAATTTTATTTTTGTTGCAAATACTACTATTTATGTTAAGTATATTTATACGAAGAATGATGGAGATATTGTTAAAGATACTGTTATTAAGACTGGGCCTGAATTCATGGATGATATTAATGGTATATTCAATTATACTTTAACTTATGAAGGTAGAATTGAAAATTATGTTGGTAAAGCTGTTTTGACATTAATAGATGAACTTCCATATGAAATTTTAGAAGATAAGTCTAGTTATGATGATAGATGTGTTTATCAAGATGGTAAAATTCAATGTATAGTAGAATATGATATTACAGAGAATACAGATTTATCTGAAAATTTTGAATTACATATTGCTTATCAAAATATTGATACTGATAGTGTTGTTAATACAGTATTATCTCGTGTAGAATTAGATAATAACCAAAAAGATAATAAAGATAAAGTTTCTACTACTATTTATGGTAGAGGTGGTTCTTTAGAAGAAGATGATCCAGAAGAGGTTACTGTTTTCTCTTATGTTGAAGTTATGCCACCTAAGACTGGAGTAAACGATGATGGTCAAAATTACTTTTTAGTGGTGATTATTACTTTATTTATCAGTTTATTTGGACTTGTTAGTAAAATAAAATAAATATAAAAGCTTCATTAAAAAATCAAGAGAGAAATAAAAATTGTTTTATTGGATCTTCACGAATGAGTGAGAATCAGTTAATAAGAAAACAGATGTCAGAAAAAATGGCATCTGTTTTATAATATTATAATTTTTACAAAAAATATAAGAACTTAACTGAGTTTGAAGAGTTAAAGTTATATATGAAGAATAATTTATCTGTTATATAAAGAGCAAATAAAATTTCTACTAAGTTCTAGTAGTCAATATGGTAGTGATTATTTAATGTATGATCTCTTTTTAGGTGTTTATATGAACTTAAATTATTATTTGGAGTATATTATCATAGGGGAGTGAAAAAGGATGGGAGTTTTTTTGGGAATATTAATTCCTTTTATTGGTACTTCATTAGGGGCTGCTATGGTCTTTGTTATGAAGAATCATATTCGTGGTACTATTGAAAAATTGTTGCTGGGGTTTGCGGCTGGGGTTATGATTGCGGCATCGATTTGGTCACTTTTACTACCTTCTATTGAAATGGCTCGAGAGCAAGGGATGGTTGCGTGGTTTCCAGCAGCTTTAGGTTTTTTATTAGGTATTATTTGTTTGCTTCTGATTCATCGTTATGCAACTGATTCTTCTTTTACTTTAAGGGTTGCTGTTGATGATAAGTTTAAGAAAACAATGATGATGATTTTAGCTGTTACACTTCATAATATTCCTGAAGGGATGGCGGTTGGTGTTGTTTTTGCAGGAGCAATTTCAGAAAATGCACTAGTTACTATGACAGGAGCTTTTTCTTTGGCGATTGGAATTGCTATTCAAAATTTTCCGGAGGGTGCTATTATATCAATGCCTCTTAAAAACAGAGGACTATCTAAGGGAAAGTCTTTTTGGTATGGCACACTTTCTGGTATTGTAGAACCTATTGGTGCTGTTATTACTATTTTACTTACTAATGCGGTTACTAAAGTGTTACCTTATCTATTATCTTTTGCGGCGGGAGCGATGATTTATGTTGTAGTAGATGAATTAATTCCAGAATCTCAGGAGGGAGAACATTCTAATTTTGGACTTATTGGGGTTACAATTGGTTTTCTTTTGATGATGATATTGGATGTTGCATTTGGGTGATGTTATAGGATGTATTTATAGATAGAAATATTTATTGATACATCTTATTTTGTATAATTGGATGAGGCTGTGATATAATATGGTTATGGTAAGGAGATGAGAAATATTATGAATAAAATTGTTTTAATTGGATGTGGAAATGTCGGTATGGCTTATGCGTATGCTTTAGTTAATCAAAAAGATTATGTCGATGAGCTTGTGTTTATTGATGTTAATGTTGATAAAGCAACTGGGGAAGCTATGGATTTAAATCATTGTTTAACTTATAGTCCTTCTAAAATTAAAGTTAGGGTAGGAGATTATGATGATGTTAAGGATGCTAAGATTGTAGTTATTGCAGCTGGTGCTAATCAGGAAGTGGGAGAATCTAGAATGGATTTGATCTATAAAAATAGTAAAATATTTAAAACTATTGTAGAGCAAGTGATGAATCATAAATTTGAAGGAATTTTTTTAGTGGCTACTAATCCTTTGGATGTGATGACTTATTTGACACTAAAATATAGTAAGGTGAGTCCTACGAAAGTGATAGGTTCTGGAACTACTTTAGATACGGCACGTTTGAGATATATTTTAAGTGAGAGATTAGGGATATGTCCTAAAAATATTGATGCTTATGTGATAGGAGAACATGGGGATTCTGAATTTATTCCTTGGAGTAATGCTAATATTGCTTTTCGTAAGATCTCTTTTTTGCTTAGTGATGATGAGATGAGAGAAATAGAAAATGAGGTAAGGGATTCTGCTTATGAAATTATTCGTAAGAAAGGAGCAACTGCTTATGGAATCGGCATGTGTCTAGTTAGAATTACTAATGCTATTTTAGAAGATAAGAATATTATTCTTCCTGTATCTAGTTGGGATAGTGAAAATGAGATATGTATTTCTACTCCTGCTATTGTTGGAAAAGATGGTGTGAGAGAAAAAATATTTATGCCTTTGGAAAAAGAGGAAGAAGAAAAATTAAATCAATCAATTTCTGTTATTCGTGAATCGATTTCGAAGATTATTTAAAAAGTGTAAGCTCAAGTTTGGAAAGGCTTATGCTTTATTATTTTTTTGTGATATTTTTATTTTTTTTGGAAAGTTCACAGAAATTTTCCCTAAATAAAATTTTTTAGGGATTTTTTCTTTGTCCCAAAAGAAAAGAACCTAAATTAGGTTCCGCATATAAAAA
>CACXEZ010000015.1 GCA_902766815.1 uncultured Erysipelotrichaceae bacterium
GATTGGGAATTAATCAGAATTTAGATTATGATGTTGTGGATACTGTTAGTAATCAGGTTTATTTAGATGAAGGGCAATTGAAGGAAAAATGGGGTAATAATTATGTAGAATATATTAATAAAATAAAAAAGGCAGTTAATGAAACTTCTATGGAATATTTGGAATATGATGGAGAAGTAATAGATGCTATGTTTTTTTCTACTAGTAATGGATATACGGAAGATTCTGGGGTGGTATTCTCTAATAGTTTGCCTTATTTAAAAAGTGTGGAGTCAAGTTTTGATGAAGAAGTTTCTCCTGTATTTAAAAAGACTACTACTATATCTTTACAGGAGTTTTATGAAAGATTAGGACTTTCTTATGAAAAAAATTTAAAAGTTTCTATTTTGCAACGTAGTTCTAGTCATAGAGTTGTAAAACTTACTATTAATGAAAAAGAATTTACGGGAAGAGATGTTTATAATAAACTTGGACTTCGTTCTTGTGATTTTTCTTTTGAACAGTTGGGAAGTAATGTGTTGATAGAAACAAAAGGGTATGGTCATGGTGTGGGAATGAGTCAATATGGTGCAGAAGGAATGGCTAAGAAGGGATATAGCTATCAAGATATTTTGAATCATTACTATACGGGGACAAACTTAAAAAAGTGGAGTGATAATTAGAAAAAGTTTCTTAATTTGATAAGAAATTTTTTTATTTTGAAATTTTTTTTGATTTTTAGTATAGAAAATAAACTATTGTCCATACTTATAGCAGAGGTGATAAAAATGAAAAGAAGAAAATTGAAACCATTTGTTGTACCAGTTATGTATGTTCTTTCTATTGCTATGTTGCTGGGAGGTGTTTATGCTACTACTTTACTTATTAATAATAATGTATTTGAGTCAAATGATAATAAAGAGGTGGATAAAGTTATTAATCAAGAGGAACCAGTTCATGAAAACGTGCCTGTTATTGCCACCGAACCACTTATAGGTAGACCTTATACTAATGGTAGTGTAAAGATTGTTAAAAATTATTATGACTATAAGGCTGAAGAACAATCTCAAGAAGATGCTTTAGTATATTATGGAAATACTTATATGCAAAATTCTGGCGTGGATTATGGACTTGATGTTGAGTTTGAGGTTGTTAGCATTCTTGATGGAACTGTTATGGAAGTTACTGATGATGAGATTATGGGAAAAACAATTAAAATTAAACATAATAATGATTTGATTAGTGTTTATCAAAGTTTGGGTAGTGTTGATGTAAAGGCTAATGATGCAGTTAGTCAAGGAACAATTATTGGGAAAAGTGGTTTATCAAATGTAAGTCGTGATTTAGGAAATCATTTGCATTTTGAGATTTATTATCAAGGTGTGGTATTAAATCCTGAAAACTGTTATGATAAAACACTTTCAGAATTAAAATAAGTGGTATGATATTCCACTTTTTTTCATAGATAATATTAGAATAGAAAGGGTGGTTTGTTTTGAATAAAAAGATGGTTAATCGGGTTATTGAGGAAGGAAACTATATTATTAAAACTGGAAAAACAGTTCGAGAAATGGCTCAAGTATTTGGACTTAGTAAAAGTACCATTCATAAAGATTTAAGAGAAAGACTTTTAGAAATTGATAATGAACTGTACAGTCAAGTGTCAAATATTTTACAGTATCATATAGATATTAGACACATTCGTGGAGGAGAATCTACTAGGCGGAAGTTTTCGGAAAAAAATGCAAATTAATTGTTTTCAAACGTTATAATCTGTGCTAAAATAAATTTTGAGAGGGTGGTATTATGTTTAACAAAGATATTGGAATAGATTTAGGAACAGCGAATGTTCTTATTTACATAAAAGGACAAGGTATTGTATTAAATGAACCAAGTGTAGTTGCTATTGATTTAGATACAAAAAAACCTTTAGCTGTTGGAACTGAGGCTAGAGAAATGCTTGGGAGAACTCCAGGGAAAGTTACGGCAATTAGACCTATGAAAGATGGGGTTATTGCTGATTTTGAAACAACAGAAGTTATGCTTAATTACTTTATAAAAAAAGTAAATGGTAAGAGTTTTTTTTCTCGTCCTAGAATTTTAATTTGTTGTCCTTCTAATATCACTCAAGTAGAAAAAAATGCTATTGTTGAGGCTGCTGAGCGTACGGGGGCAAAAAAAGTATTTTTAGAGGAAGAGCCTAAGGTTGCTGCTATAGGAGCTGGTATGGATATTTCTAAGCCTAGTGGTAATATGGTTATTGATATAGGTGGTGGCACTACTGATATTGCAATATTATCTTTGGGTGGTATTGTGAATAGTGCATCTATTCGTATTGCTGGTAATGCTTTTGATAATGATATTGTGAAGTATATTAAGGATAAATATAAACTACTTGTTGGAGATAGGACTGCTGAAGATATTAAAATTACGATTGGTACTGTTTTTCCTGGTTCTAGGAATGAAAAAATGGAGGTTCGTGGTAGAGATCTAGTTACAGGTTTACCTCATTCTATTACGATTACTAGTGATGAAGTAGAGGAAGCTTTGAGAGAAAGTATTTATACGATTGTACATGCAGCGAAGGGTATTTTAGAACAAACGCCACCAGAGCTATCTGCTGATATTATTGATAAGGGTATTGTTTTAACTGGTGGTGGATGTATGGTTGATGGATTTAGTCAATTATTGTCACAAGAGTTAAAAGTACCGGTATTTATTGCGGAGAGTCCTTTAACTTGTGTAGCTGAAGGTACTGGAGTTTTGTTGGATAATATTCATTTAATTAATAATAAGATTTAATACTAGTGATATTGCTAGTATTTTTTTCTTCTTTTTGCTATAATTTAGGAAAGGAGTTGAATTATATGGCAGAAGATATAGAAAAGGTTGTAAATGATGCTGCTTCAAATGTGGCTTGTGAAACGGGGGGAGTAGATAACGAAACTTTACAAAAAATTAAAGAGCAGTTAATGGGAATGTCAAATAAATCTGATGATAGTTTTATTTATGGACTTGTAAAGTCTGCTACATCTGAGGGAGAAAAAGGAAATGGCAAATCCAAGTAAATATTGTTACGATAATGGTGTATTAATTAATAAGTTTGATATTTATGATTTAGAACAACTTCATAAGGTGGAAAGAGGTATTACTATTTATAAGATTTCTGAATTAAAGTATATTAAGGAAGAATATTTAAATGGTAGTTTATTGAATGATTCTTTGGAGAGAAAATTTGTAATTGATTTATTTCATAATTTTTTTAATGTTGATTATTATTTGATGATTCATTATATCTTGTTTAAGGATATTTATTCTTTTGCAGGTGAGGTACGGGATGAGGCAATTTATAAATCTAATGAACCCTATTTTCATAGTAAGACCCCTTTTTGTTATCCTAGTCTTATTTATACTAATTTAGATTATTATTTAAAAGAGATGAGAGATAATGTTTATAAGATTAATTCTAGAGAGAAGTTACTTCAGTATATTTCTTATTATTATGGGGAACTTAATATGATTCATCCTTTTAGAGAAGGAAATGGTAGAACTTTAAGAGTGTATATGGAGTTTTTGGTTGATTATTTAGATTTTAATGATTTAGAAATTCGTTATTCTTTGTGGAGTGATGATGATAGAGAAGAATTACTTAAATCAACTGTTGTTTCTAGTGTTACTGGTGATACTAGTGGTATTATGGGATGTTTTGATAAAGTTTTAGTGGAAAAAGAAAAGAAGAAGTTAAGATAGTAATAATTTTATATGGCTTATTTTTTATTTATTAAAAAGAGGTTTAAATTACATAAATTACAGAAATTTTCCCTAAATAAAATTTTTTAGGGATTTTTTCTTTGTCCCAAAAGAAAAGAACCTAAATTAGGTTCCGCATATAAAAA
>CACXEZ010000016.1 GCA_902766815.1 uncultured Erysipelotrichaceae bacterium
GCCACCATAAGGTCCTCCCATCGCAACATATTTTTCACGACGAAAGGCAGTACAACCGTCTCCACCTTTTCCAGCTTCAACTCTAATTTCTACTTCATCTACAAACATAACAATCCCCTTTACACTTTATTACTTACCCATATTTACTTGAACATTATGAATTTGATTATTCCTTGCTTGATTCAACAGTTTAGAAGCAACTATATATCTATTACTTCCATTAATCTTTACATCACTAGCTCTTAATACGTCACACATATTTCTATTAAAAGCTGCTTTACTTTCATACTTATTGGACTTTAAATCATAAAATAATGCTTTAATTTTTCCAAAGTATCCTCCCATTCTTCTTTCAGTATCGGCAAGTATTTTATATTCATTTGCATAATCAGTAAATACTTCAGCCTTGGATTCTGCATGATCATTAAATCTACCTTTTCTTCTTTCTAATGCTAAATTAGGTAACATTATTTTCTTTTGTTTACCTACAATTTTAATTTTAGACTGTTGCAACTTTTTTATTTTTTCATTTCTTTTAGCAATTTTTTTATCTATTCTCTTTTTTTGAAAATTAGATTTTAATTGTTCTTTTATTCCTTTTAATTCTTCTATTTCCTTATTAAGAGCAATTATCTGAGTAGTTTTTCCATTATATGCATCATCAAGATTCTTAAGAACAAAACTATTTTCATAACCGGCAGGATTTATTTTTTTTACTCTCTCTATCTCCCTATCAATATCTTTAATCTTAACAGCATAATAAGTCCCAAAAAAACTACCCTTAGCATTTTCCTTTTTCTTTTGATATTCCATCTTCTTCTTTTCAAGTTTACTAACAGTATCTTGAACTAAAGCATCATAAGAACTTAAATGCTTATTACCAAATTTAATATTTTGATTATTACTAAAATCTTTCTGCAATCTCTTAGATAAATCTTTATTTGTAAGTTTTACTAATAATGCATTAAGATCCTCTGTTTTTTCTAAATTATTAATATCCCTACTAACTACAATTTTTAATAAAGAATAATAGTTAGATTTATCTTGATCACTTAACTTATCAAAGTTTTTATTAAGAAATTCCAAAAGTGCTGGTACATCACCATCATTGGCTATATCTATTCTTCTCTTTAACAATGAAAAATATTTTTGTCTATCTACCTCTTTAAAACTATCATAATTTCCATCTATATAATTAATAAAATCAATATATTCATTATCTTGAATATCTAATTTAACATTTTCTATATCTCCTAAATGAGAAACCAAATCACTTCTTAAACTATAATTTTCTCTTCTAACTCCATTAATTAAGCCCTCAATAGTAACTTTATTACTATCTTCAGCATATAATTCATTAATATTAGAACAAAGCATTTCTAAACATTTATCATATTTCTCTGGAGTCATATTAGATAAATCCATATTATTTATCATACTTTTTATTCCATTTATACTCATTTTAACTTTTACTTCTGGATATTTCATAATTAAATCATAAGCTAAATCATAATTAGAAACATCTAAAAATATTGTATTCTTTGTATTTTCATCAATAGTTTCTAATAAAATATCCATTAAACTAAAATAATAGTTCTTAATATTATTATATTTAGTAGAATCATCAATATTTAATTCATTAAATAGACCTCTGATTAAATCTTCTGCCTCTTTTTTAACATCTACACGAGTAGTAGAATCAACACCTATACTAGCTAAGTTAGCTGCTAAATCAGTAAATTTTTTTATTTGATCAGTAGTAAAATTATATCTAATCAAAGCAGGATTAAAATTTTCTATTCCTTCATAATCTTTATCTTTAAATTTAGAACTGTTTTCCTCTCCGATAACATCAGCCATTGCTTTTCTTATAAAATATCTTTGCATTTGTTCAGGTGGTATTTGTGCCACTAATCTATTATATTCATTCATTTGCTCTGGCGTAAGATTATAATCATGAACATTTTCATTCTCTATCCCTAAAAAATTAACATTAATATAATCCTGATTATTTTCTAGTCCCAATAATTTAGCAATATCATATCTTATAATCACTAAATTTAAATAATTGATTTCCTTTTTTAAATTATCTTTTATATCATCACTAATATTAGCATTACTTTGCTCTCTCATTTTTTTTCTTTGTATCATTTTAATTACTTCAATATTAAACATAGTATTATCCCCCTATTCACTTGCTAATAAATCTAATTCCTGTTCAATTTTTTCTTCAACTTTCTTTAATTCCTCTTGATCAGTTATCTCTTCAAATTGGAATTTATCATCACCAACTTCATTCAATATTGAAACATAAGTAACAGTATCTTCCCCATCTTCTTCATTCTTTGTATATAATACATATTCATGATCATATTCATCCAATTGAAAAAAGTCAATAACTTCTACTTCCTCTAATTCATTATTCTCATTTAAAACATTTATTATATTATTCATAACAACACCTCTTTTTACATTATACAAAATATATCATTAAAAAAAAGTAAAAAGAGCCTAATGGCTCCATTTTTTTATTCACCTACAGGATAAACAGAAGCTTGCTTCTTACTTCTTCCTAAACGTTCAAATCTTAAAATCCCATCAACAGTAGAATAAATAGAATCATCATTTCCACGACGAGC
>CACXEZ010000017.1 GCA_902766815.1 uncultured Erysipelotrichaceae bacterium
AAGCACTTCATTCAAAGTACAAGTAATACTTTAGCAAAAGCCAAATAAAAAGTCAACTAATTTTTTTAATATTTCTAAAATATTTTCTTTAGTGACTAATTTTCATAGAACTCTTTCTTCAAAGTGCATATCAAATATATCAAATCTTACTTTTAATGTCAACAGTCTTTTTTGAACTTTCAATATTTTTTTAAAGAAACGTTACCATTCGCAGTCGATTTAATTCTTAAAAATAAGAAATTTCTTTAAATATAGTTGTAAAAAATTAATAAGAAATATCTAATTTACGACTATTTGAACTATAATTTGTATAAACTTTTTAATATAATGTCTTATTTTAAAAAGATTGATATTTTAATTTGGCTGTGAATAACAACAAAGAAACAATAACAAATATTAAATAGTTAAAATATTATATCTTATACTACTAACTAATTTTATTTATTATAATTTAACAAATCTGTTATTATATAATTAAAAAAGAAAGAACTCAATCTTTCTTCAATTCTATCTAAAGCAGCAGCATGAACCACATTGTTGTTGACAAACTCTATTTTCCTCGCAACAAGTATATCTAGGTTGATAAGTATGTCTATAAATATGATTATTAATAATTCTAGTATTAATTGGGCAAACATGTGGTACTTCATGAATAAATGTACGATTAATAATTCTTTCTCTACCTGGTTCAATAACAGGAGCCATTACACTCGCTTGCTCCATAGGCATACTATATCCCTCAGTCATTTCATTGTAATTCATATTCATGTTCATATTATCGTTAGTATTAGTATTTACATTTTGATTAGTAATATTAATGTCAACATCTTCACGTCCTATTCCATCATTATAATACATCTTTTTTCCTCCTTTTCTATTCTATCTTATGACCATAAGAAAAAAAGACATAATATAAATAACTAGGATTTATAACTTTTTTGTCTTTTTAGCCCTTCTCTTAAAATTATAAATATCTTTAGAAATAACATTACTAGACTTCAACTTTAATTCACGATTCAAATAATCATAATAAGTTCCAGGAGTAATAATACCATTCAAACTAACAATATCCATACCACTTTTACCAACAATATCATCTACAAAAAAACAACAATTAGTTCCAAGAACAAAATAAGTTCGATACTTTCCATTTAAAAATTTATAAAATTTAGCCTTTGTTTTTTTATATAATTTAGCCGCATAACTATTTCCATCACAATATTTCTTATCTGTTTTATAATTCCACTCCACAGCACGATCCATAATCTCTTGAATCCTCTTTCTAATTGCATCTTTTTGTCCTAAACTTAAATGAATCCCAAAATCAAAAATAGTTTTTTTACTATTATCAATACAAAAATTAATATAATCTTCTTTTCTACTAGTCATAAAAAGAACTCCATCTCCAATTGCATCTTTATAAACTCTAGAGCCCTCATCATAATTTCCATACGATAACACCATTCCTTCAAAACACAAATCAATATGTCCCATTCGATTAAATCCTCTCTCGGAAGTATGAATTAATATATCTAAATCTATTTTTTCTTTGCTTCTATCAAAAGAATAAACCTGTTTTTTTTCCAATACCAAATTACGATTTATTTCCAACATAATCGAATAAGGTATAACAGCCTCAACAACTTTAGGAAGTGTAATTCTCACACGTCGCTTTAATTTATTTTTAGTATTTTTAGACAAAACCCTAAACAATGCCTCTAAAAACATAGAACCTGCTAATAACAAACTATAAATAGACAAACAAATTAAAAAAGTATTCAAATTAGTAACAGGAAAAACAAAAATAGGTAAAGCTATGCTAAAACAAACTATACTGACCAATACATGACTAAAATGAATCAACTGTTCATTTTTAACTTCCAAAAAACACATCACAAATTGAGTAACACCAACAATAATCAAATAAACACTAAATAAAAATGGAGCAATTCCTAAAGCAAAATCAGGTAATATCATTAAAACAACGCAAACAAGAAAATGAAAAATACACGATAAAAATGTCTTAGTTTCTTCTTTTCTTGATAACTTTCTAAAAATAAACCTAATAACTTCCCTTAAAGAATTGATCAAAAGAACAGAAATAATTATTGCAATTAAATATTGATAAGTAACATTCTTCCCCACTAATAACATAATTCCAAGCAAGAAAAGAATAATACTCATAAACAATAAACTAGTAAATTCGTAATATTTCTCTTTCATAAATACTTCACCTACTAAATTAACTATAACCTCATGATACTCTTTTTATACCCTTGAAAATAATTCTATTTTTCAACAATTCCAAGTTTTTTCATCAAATACCTAGCATTAGTACTAGTACACTGTCCCAATCTGATTTTATAATCAAATACAATCTTGTCCCCATCATAAAATTCTTTCACATGATAATTTCTTACATTTTCTTCTTCACACAATTCAAAATCATGCGTCGTTAACATCACAATAGTATGTCTATTATTTAACCTTCTTATAACTTCTTTTGCTCCATAAATTCGATCCTGATAATTAGTACCCTTAAATATTTCATCAATAAAAACAAACATATTACCTTGATTAACATAATCAACCATATCTTTAATTCTAAGAAGCTCTCCATAAAATGTAGAAATACCTCTTTCTATATCATCAGCAACTCTCATAGAAGTAAATATTTTAAAATAACTAGCATGAAAGTTTTTAGCACAAACAAAAGTACCACTATTCATCAAAATAAGATTAACACCAATCGTTCTTAAAAATGACGTTTTTCCTCCCATATTAGAACCAGTAATAATATTAACACCACAATCACTATCAAAATCATTAGCTACACATACTTTTTCTCCTAACAAAGGATGAATTAGCGTATCAAAATGGATTCCAATCTCTTCATCTAAAATAGGTATACATTTATTATCAAACATAACCCCAACATTAGCTAAACTACACATTGCTTCTAATTCTTCTAAATGAGAAATCCCACTCTTAAATTTAGATAAGTTCTTCTCTTGAAATTTAGAAAAAAGATACAGAAGAATAAAATTAATACCAAAAAAACCATTACCAAAGAAATTAGAAATAATATTACTCTTAAAACTATTAATAGTATCTAACTTTCCTAAATCAGAAATACATTCTAAAGACTCTATCATATCTTTTTGAATACTCTTCATCTTCCTAGATTGAAACTCTTCCTGAATACATCTTTGAAATATAGAACGAATCCCCCTATAACCAATAATCATTTTTTCTAAATATGAAAACTTGTCACGAAAAATATATGCATATAAATAAGACATCATAAAATTAAACAAAAACATACCATAAAAATAGCGAAAACTAACAATTCCCAAAATTGAAAATAACAATAAAATGAAACAAATAGAACTACAAATAATAGCAATCACAAAATCTCTCTTACCAGAACTATAAATAGGTTTATCAAAAGAAAAATCACGAGATAAATAAACATCTATATCATCATAACAAGACAATAAGACACTAAAATCAATCATAAAATGAATATGATGACTAAGCTCCATAATAGCTTCCTGTTCTTCCTTCAATTGATTTTTTGAGTACTCTAAGTTAGACAATCTTTTTCTAAGCTTATTTCTACCACCACGAGTCTTACAAATATTTAAATACTGAAATAAAGAATAATCACCAAAAAGATCTAAATCAGAGTAATAGTAAGGACTATCCTTAAGAAAATCACTACCAGTATCCTTAAACTGTTTCCAATTACCATTTTCTCTATCTAAATAAGTTTTTATAACATTAACATATTTAGTATAATAATCATAAATCTTATAATACCTATCATGAATAATCACTAATAATACAAAAATAAATAAACTAATAAAAAAAAGAATAGTAAATAATTTAGGATAATAATAATATTTAAAAATAAAACTACTTATCATAATTAAAAAAGCAATCATTCTACCACTAGCAATCTTATTAACAATCACCTGATACTCTTTCATCTTTTTCTTAAAAAAATCATATTCTAATTTTTCTTTCATAACTCACCCACTAAAATAAATATTCTAATATTTCTAACAAAACTCCACTAAAGACTCCAATAAAATAGACAAGTATTAAAATCTTAAAATTTTCTTTAATATTTTTATTAGTACGAAACAACACAAGTAACGCGACTCCACTTCCCGTAAGTAACCCTGATATCACACAAGAAAATGAAATAATGTGACTCAAATATAACTCTGTCAACACAACAGAAGCAGCACAATTCGGAATAAGCCCTATCAAACTAGTCAAAAAGGGAGATAAAATACTATGATTCTCAAATAAACTTTTTAATGCATCTTCTCCCCCATAATACATCAAAGTATTTAAAAGAAAACTTACTCCTGCAATAAAAAATAAAATCTTAAAAGTATGAGTAAGACTAGACAATATCAAACTTTTATCGCAGTGACAATGATCTTTCTGACATAAATCATAAGTAGCATCACTTCTTCTAAAAGAAACAAAAAGATCAATCACAAAACCACTAATAACACCAAAAAGAAATTTCGTTCCTATTAATTTTAAAATAACTAAAAAAGAGGTCCCATGAGCAATCAAAATAGGTAACATTTCATCACTAGTAGTTAAATAAACAGAAATTAAAGTCCCTAAAGTAATAATCCGGGTAACATATAAATTTGTCGCCATAATCGAAAAACCACACTGAGGAAAAACACCTAAAATACCCCCTAATAAAGGACCAAATCTTCCGGAAGTTTCTATTACTTTCTTAGTTTTATCTTGAAATTTATGTTCAAGTAATTCTAATATCAAAAAAGCAAACCATAAAAACGGTAATATTTTTAAAGTATCAAAAAATGTATCTAAAATAACATCTAACATATCACTAAACCTCCTCATTAATAACAATAGTAACATATGAGTTAAGAAAAAACAAGAGCAAAAATTCTACTCTTATTTTTTCTTAACCAAATACTCTTAAATACTCCTGATATCCACCAATAATATTAATTGTACGATATCCAAAACGATTCAATCTTTCAGTAATCTCTCGAGATTGTTCTCCCGTTTCACAATATAAATAATAAACACTATATTGATTTAAATAATGACTATAATTATTGAGCAAATTATAATAAGGAACACTAATTGCCCCAGGTATGTGTCCCAAACTATAATAATAAAAAGCACGAACATCTACAATAGTTGGATTATGAAGTAACATTACCTCCTCAACACGAATATTGTTCACCATCACCACCTCTAATTTAATATATTAGAAATTTACCTCTAAAGTAAGTGCATAAAACTAGTAAATTAAAAAAATGTACACTTATTCCATAAATATACATTTTTCTACAAATTAGATATCATACAATAAAAATCACTATCAAAAATTTTTTTACTATTAAGTAACAAAAAAATAGAGTATAAAACATACCCTATTTATCTAAATCATCACTAAAGAAATCATTGAAAAAATCATCACTCATTGTTCCCTGTTCATACAAAGAAGAATCCTTTTCATTATCCAATTCAGCATCGATAATCTTTTTATGATCCTCACGTGTCTCTGCTTTCTCTTGCTCTCTTCTCTCCTCTTCCTCCAATTCAGCAATTTTAGCATCAATTTTCTTAACCAAATCATCAACATTAAAAGATTCATTACTAGATGTTGGTCCCAATAAAGAATCCAAATTATTAGGAATAGTATTACCACTATTAAATGGATTAGATGAATTGCTAGAAGAAGGTATTCCGCTAGCCATTCCTCCAAATAAATTAGAGCCACCAAAAGGATTGCCACCGCCAAATGGATTGGAACCAGCAAATGGGTTGCTTCCACCAAACGGGCTACTACCTCCACCAAATGGATTAGCAGAAGATACGCCACCATTCATCATACTTTCCATTTTTTCTTTCTTCTTTTCTTTTACAAATTCACGAATATCAAATAATTGAACCTCTTTCTTTTCACGTTCAGGATAGCCAGCTTTAGGATATTCTTTACCCCAAGTTCCATTTTGAAGCAATTGATAATCGGGAGTAAACTTCGTTTTAAATGGCATCTGCCTCATACGAATATCAATTACTTCAAATAATTTCATTCTCTGCAAATCGCTTACTGTAACAAGAGGAGTAGAAGAAGTCTTTTCTTTTTCCTTAGACTTTACCTCACCACACATTTTACTAATTTCTTCCAAAGCTTGCAATTCATTACTAATTAAGTATCTGATATTACAGTTACCCTTAATTGTTTCAGCATTCTCTTTTCCATAAACTTGGGTTAATTGTGCATAGTTCTGTATAATAAAAGTAAATCTAATATGTCTAGAACGAGCTGCCGTGACCATTGTTGTAACATCCTTAAGTGGAGGCATATTTGCAAACTCATCCAAAATAAAATTAGTTCTAAAAGGTAAATGTCCTCCAGACTCTTGTGCCACATCAATTAGCGTTTCATAGCACTGTTTAATAAAAATAGTCGCTAAAGGATGCAACGTTTTCTTCTCATCCTGTACAATCATAAATACAGCCGTCTTCTTTCTACCAATATCTTTCATATCAAAGTCACTATAAGACAACATTTCAGAAAGATTATCACGAGAAGAAAACAATTTAACTTTTTGCTTAAATGTTGACAAGACACCACCTTTTGTTTCTTCCGGAGCATAAACTGTACCAGAAGCATTAACATAAGCAGGTCTAGAAGGATCCTTCATATTAAAATATTCTTTAATGTAATTATTATTTGGACCGCCAAATCTCTCTTCACCTAAATTGGACATTAAATTCATACTATTTAAATTCACTTGTTCTTCTGTAGCATCTTCAAACAAGCCTAAAGCAAGTCCTGAAAAATAGTCAGCCCCAGATTTTTCCCAAAAAGGATCCCCAGTATTTTTTTCATCATATAATATATTTAAAGCCAAATCATCTAAAAGTTCCACAGATTTATCCATATTACCTTCTTGATATAACTTATAAGGCAAATTCATAGGATTCCAAGCATTTCCTCTGTGAGGATCACGAAAGTTAAGTATAATAATATTATATCCTTTATCCCTTAGCATTTCCGAAGTCTTCTCATATAACTCACCTTTAGGATCTGTCATAACCATAGACTCTCCAGCCTTAGCTAAAATTCTTATCATAGGAAATGCCACTATTTGAGTTTTGCCTGAACCAGTAGAACCAACAATCAAATTATGTGCTTCTCCATCATCAACCCACATTTTCTTACCATCACTAATAATTGGAATTCCCGCATGTTCAATTTTATCAGCACTAGGATCTACTTCAAATAAAGTAGCTTTCATTTCTTTATCTTTGCACCATCTAGAATACCCCTTATCTTTCTTCTGAGTAGTAACTCCAAATCCTTTTTCTCTATCAAAAAAATAAGAACTAACCGAAAATAATACTCCGCCCAAAACTAATAAAAATAAAGTAAGAGTTGTTGGTAAATAACGAACACTAAACGCTTCAAACGGAACAATACCATAAAAACTTCCTGTCGTTGCTAAAGAATGAGCATTTAAAACTCCTAAAGCACAAAAATACAACAACAAAAAGCAAAAACCAACAAAAATCTTAATATCCTTAGCATCTGCTCTAAACTTAAATTTCACACGGAATCCCTCCCTAAACATCATCAATTATATCATAGAAAAATAAAACTAGCAACGAATTTTATACTAATTTTATCAGAATAAACTATCACTATTCCTTCGATCTAGGATGAGCAAAATCATATACTTTTCTAAGCTGCTCTGTAGTAACATGAGTATAAATACTAGTAGTATTAATAGAACTATGTCCAAGTAACTCTTTAACACTCATCAAATCTGCCCCGGCATTAAGTAAATCTGTAGCAAAAGTATGCCTTAAAGTATGGGGAGAAATATGATAATCAATCTGACACTTCCTAACAGCATCATCGATAATAACTCTCACATACCTACTAGACAATTGTCTCCCATTCTTATTTAAAAATAAATAATCACTATTCTTACTATTTAATTCTAAATAGCCATCACGAAGATATAAATTCATCACATCTTCACAATAACTTCCATAAAATACTTGACGCATCTTTCTACCTTTACCCATAATCCTAATATTATGATCATAACGATTAATATCCTTAATCCTAATATTAACAAGTTCACTTACCCTAACCCCAGTAGCATACAACATTTCTAAAATCAAAGCATTTCTTTGACCTAAAGAAGTAGTTTTATCAAAAACTAAAAACATCCTCTCTAGATCACTATCCCGAACATACTTAGGAAGACTCTGAGATCTTTTAGGATTTCTAACCTCTTTAAAATAATTATTCCAAACATAACCTTCTTCTTCTAAATAATGATAAAAACTGCGAATAGAACTAAGCTTCCTAGAAACAGAATTTCTACTAAAACCTCTTTTATATAAATATTCTAAATAACCATCTCTATCTTTCTCATTAAAATGAAGTAAATCATTCTTAAATTCATATAACTCCAATAAATCTTTCTGATAACTAATAAGAGTATATTCAGAATGCTTCTTTATAATTTTTAAATACTTTAAAAATTCTTCTATCTCTTTCATTTTCCCCTCTTCTTACTAAACCTATTATCAAAATTAAACCTATTCATCTCCAAATAAGTATCCCTAATTTTTTTATAGCTTGGTTTGCCAGAATAATAATAAGCATAAAATACTTTTTCCAAATCATCATAAGAAATAGATGTATTAATAACTACTTCAGGTATTTTTACAAATCTAACTAAAGAAGAAGCTATTTCTTTTTTATGATTCCATAAATAGTCTTTATACTGTTCAATCAATATTCTAATATATGGATATAAGTAAATATTCTGTCTAGATACATCATCACCTAAAAAACAAGCATGATCAAAAAAATCTTTCTCATCTGAAAATAAAACTTTTTCTACCCTTTTAGGTGCAAATCTTGTCTTATCCCGCTTAATTGCCAAAAAATCTCTTCGAGATACTAAAATAGCATTTGTGAAAGTAACACGATTCTGTGTATCATTAATATCATCTCCCATATCTTGAGCATCTTGAAAAGCAGTAGTAATAGCATCTAAATAAACTAAATCTCCTCCCTCCACTAAATACTTATTACTAAAATAATCCGTTGTAATCGCCTCATCCATTACCAAAAATAAAAGATATTCCTGCATCTTAATCACCAATTCTATCATAATACATATCTCAAAATATTACAAGAAAAAAAGAACATAATTCTAGTACTACTTATTATGTTCTAATACATCTCTTAAAAATTCTCCCGTATACGATCCTTCAGTATTACTAACTTCTTCTGGAGTTCCATGAGCAACAATATTACCACCCATATCTCCACCTTCAGGACCCAAATCAATAATATAATCTGCTACCTTAATCACATCTAAATTATGTTCAATTACTAAAACAGTGTCTCCATTATCTACAATTCTATTTAATATTTTTAATAATTTCTTAATATCATGAGTATGTAATCCAGTAGTTGGTTCATCTAAAATAAATAAACTTTTACCAGTAGCTTTCTTTTGTAACTCTTTAGCAAGTTTCACACGAGCAGCCTCACCACCAGATAATGTAGGTGCAGGCTGCCCTAACTGAATATAACCAAGTCCCACATCATGTAAAACCTGTAACTTATCTCTAACTTTCTTATGATTCTCAAAAAAAGTTAAAGCCTCATCCACACGCATATTCAAAACATCATATATACTTTTTCCCTTATATTTAATTTGCAAAGTTTCACGATTATATCTAGTACCGCCACAAACTTCACAAGCAACATAAACATCAGGTAAAAAATGCATTTCAATTCTCTTAACACCATCTCCACAACATGCTTCACATCTTCCACCCTTAACATTAAAGGAAAACCTACCCTTGTCATATCCTCTTATTTTAGCTTCCTTTGTTTCTGCGAAAATATCTCTAATATCATCAAATACTCCTACATAAGTAGCAGGATTACTTCTAGGAGTTCTACCAATAGGATTCTGAGTAATTTGAATAACTTTATCTACTTGATCAAGACCTTTAATCTCCTTATGTTTACCAGGTTTTACCTTAGAATGATACAAGGAAGAAGCCACAGCCTTATAAAGAATTTCATTAATCAAAGTAGACTTACCTGAACCCGATACTCCCGTAATACAAGTCATAGTTCCCAAAGGAATCTTCACATTAATATTCTTTAAATTATGTTCCTTTGCACCTTTAATCTCAATAAACTTCTTATTTCCCTTTCTACGTTTCTGTGGTATTTCAATCTTATATTCACCAGTCAAATATTTACCAGTTAAACTCATTTCATTCTCCATAACCTCTTTTGGAGTCCCACATGCCATAACAAGACCACCATTATCACCCGCAAGTGGTCCAATATCCACCAAATAGTCAGCAGCAAGCATCGTATCTGTATCATGCTCTACAACAATCAAAGAGTTTCCCAAATCTCTCATTCTTAACAATGAATCAATTAACTTTCTATTATCTCTCTGATGAAGACCAATACTAGGTTCATCCAACACATATAAAACTCCCGTCAATCTAGACCCAATCTGTGTAGCTAACCTAATTCGCTGACTTTCACCTCCAGATAATGTACCAGCAGTACGAGATAAAGTTAAATATTCTAACCCAACATTCATCAAAAAGTCTAACCTAGAGTTAATCTCTTTGACCAAAATATCAGAAATTTCTTTTTGCTCTTGCGTTAATTTCAAACTGTTCATAAACAAAGACAACTTTCGAATAGATAAGTTGGTAACTTCAAAAATATTCTTATCATTAATAAGTACAGACAATACACTTGACTTTAACCTAGCTCCACCACAAGTAGGACAAGGAAGTTCCATCATAAATTTCTCAATCCATTCCCTAATCCAACCACTCTTTGTTTCAATATATCTTCTTTCTAAATTAGTAATAATTCCTTCGAAATAATCAGTAGAAGTTCTAGTATTGCCATTTTTAGACTGATAATGAAAATCTAACTTATCCTTTGAACCATATAAAATAATATCGATCTCACTCTTAGATAAATCTTTAAAAGGCTTATTTAAATCGATGCCATAATAATCTGCTAAAGTATTTAATTGAGTAGTAATAATATTATTCCCATCATCTACACTAATCGTCGTAATAGCCCCATCATTAATAGATTTACTTTTATCAGGAATAACCAAATCAACATCAATCTTATATTGAATTCCAAGACCCTTACAATCAGGACAAGCCCCATAAGGAGCATTAAAAGAAAATATTCTAGGTTCCAGTTCTTCTAAAGAATAATCACAATAAGGGCAAGCAAAATTCTCACTAAAAAGAACCTCATCTCCACCAACAATATCAATAATAACTTTACCATGGCTTAACTGAGTAGCTACCTCAATCGCCTCATACAATCTACTACGAATATTTTCTTTAATAATTAATCGATCAATAACAACATAAATATCATGTTTCTTATTCTTATCCAACTCTATTTCCTCTGACAAATCATAAATTTCGCCATCTACCTTAACACGAATATATCCATCTTTTCTCAAAAGTTCAAAAATATCCTTATGAGTACCTTTTTCCCCTTTAGTAATCGGAGAAGATACCATAATTTTTGTTCCCACTTCATAAGACAAAATCTTATTTACCATTTCCTCAACGCTTTGACTAGTAATAGGCACATGATGATGCGGACAATATGGAACTCCTATCCTAGAAAATAAAAGCCTTAAATAATCATAAATTTCAGTAACCGTACCAACCGTACTTCTAGGATTATTATTAGTGGTCTTCTGATCAATACTAATACTAGGAGAAAGTCCCTCTATACTATCAACATCTACTTTCTCTGTATTTCCTAAAAATTGCCTAGCATAAGCAGAAAGAGATTCCACATATCTTCTTTGTCCCTCTGCATAAATGGTATCAAACGCTAAAGAACTTTTCCCTGATCCAGAAACTCCCGTAATAACTACTAATTTATTTTTAGGAATCTCTATATCAATATTTTTTAAATTATTAACTCGTGCACCCTTCACAACAATCTTATCCATAATACACCTCTTCTTACTACCTATGTATTATATCATACGGCAGACTTTGTCCGCAACCTAACTATTTAAATTTTCAAACAAAAAAAAGCAACCCTCCTTGAAATAGTTTGCCAAAACAGTATAATAACTGTTACGTGATCTAAGTCACAATCAAATATAAACGGTCTAAGCCGTACTGTAGTCTATGCTACCAAAATATCGGAACCTCAGGAATATTCCTTTGCTCCATGTTTACAATATGCATAACTACTCAAGGGAGGTTTGCAATGAATATAATAGAACAAAATAAAGGAAAAATCAATGGTATTTTAGAAACTTTTGACAGGATGATTATAAATGGATACTTACTTAATCTATGTAACTATAGACAATTTTTATATTATCTAATTCAAAATAATATTAAATTAAAAGATTTTGATAAATTTGCTTTAAATCAAACTTCTTTGTTATGTGAACATATTGATTCATACATAAAAGATAATAATTGTGAAACAATTTATCTAAATTCGGGAAAAATAGATAAAAATGAAATAGTTACTGATATATTGAAAAAAGAACCTAATAAAACTGGTTTAATTACAACATTGTCAACTGTTGAAATATGTAATACCATGACTGTTAAGCCTAATAAAGATACCCAAAAACTTGAAGTCACTCAGAAACCTACTAAATGTAAACATTATTATTTTTATTATAATGATGATGAATTTGGTTTGATGTATCTAAAAATACAAACGTGGTTTCCTTATAATGTTCAAATATATATTAATGGTAGAGAATTTTTATCTAAATTATTAGATAAAAACAATATTAAATATGAAATGTATAATAATTCATTTTCATATATTGAAAATTTTAATAAAGCACAAAAACTTGCAGATAATATTTTAAATCAAAAAATATCTGACTCTTTTGATGGATTAATTGAAAAGATAAATATTCACATACCAAAGATAAAAGCAATATTTAGTCATTCCTACTACTGGTGTATAGATCAATGTGAGTTTGCAACCGACATTAATTTTAAAAGTCGTGAAGACCTAAATTTATTTTATAAGACACTGGTTGAAACAACATACTTTACCTTTAGTAGTGAAGATATATATTCATTTTTTGGAAGAAATGTAAATTATATTAGTCATTTCAAGAATGGTGAAATTGTTTCAGATTTAAGACACAGGTATCAAGGTTACCGAATAAAATTTAAAGTTAATAATAATCAAATTAAAATGTATGATAAAGGAAACAATTTACGAATTGAAGTAACTATAAATAATCCCAAGGATTTTAAAGTCCTCAAAACAATAGAAGATGAAGATACTGGGGAATTTACTGAAACTAAGAAATGGATACCAATGGGGAAAAGTGTTTCTAATCTATATCGTTATGTTGAAATAAGTAAAAGCATCATTAAGCGGTATATAGAAGCATTACCAAATATTAATACTGAAGAAGTACCACTTAATGAAATAGAAAAAATATCTTCTAAAAAAGAATTAAATGGAAGAAAATATTCTGCATTTAATATTTTAAGTGAAGATACTTTAAAAATATTTATTGAGATATCTAAAGGAGAATATTTAATTAATGGTTTCAACAACAAAATGATTAGAAAAAATATTTTTGATAATAGAGAAGACAAAAAAATAATTAATAAAACTACACGACTTTTATCAAAATTAAAAGCTCATGGAATTATCAAAAAAGTAGCTAGAAAAAATAAGTATTATCTAACTACTAATGGAAGAAAAATCATAAACAGTATACTTATATATACCAAGAAACAATTACTTACATAAAATCAACATATTATTATATATGGGGAAAGGGGCTTTATTGCCTCTTTTAAATATTTATACAAAAAA
>CACXEZ010000018.1 GCA_902766815.1 uncultured Erysipelotrichaceae bacterium
CTCTTTTTATTTGAAAACTTTATGTCATAATATTTTGTATCTATTATTTTACCGTTACTATCTTTTACAATTACTTCTGGTTTTTGTACTTTTTTGTTATATTTAAATGTTTTCTTTGAAAGTTTTATAGTTTTTGGATAATATATTTTTTCTGTTGTAGTCTTAGTTCTTAATAAATCTCCACATACACTACATTTTTCTTGTATGGTTCTTACTATTTTACCATTTTTTGAAAGTGTAGCTTTCGTTTTCTGTTTTGAAATAACTTCTTCTTTAGGTGTATGTGCAACCTTTTGAGTAATAGTACTTGCTAACGTTATTTCTTGTGTTCCATTTGAATCTTTAAATATCTTATTGCAATCTTTACATTTGTAATACGAAATATTTCCTGTTACTTTACATGTTGCTGATTTTGCAGCAATATTAATAGTTGAATGTTTATGCCATTTTGCATAAATATCTATATCTGAAGATATTTTATTTTTAAAATCAAAAGCTTTTGTATAGACTTCATCTATATACCATCCCTCAAAAGAATAGCCTGCTTTTTTAGGCTCTACAGGTTTAATAGCATAAGGATTATTAGTCCATACTGTTTGATTAGGTATATTGGTTCCACCATAAGTTTCAAAACTTACTTCATAGCCTATCAGTCTATGTACAATAGCCTTAATATCTCTGTCTTTATTTACAGTAAATGTATATGTTAACTCAGTAGAAAGTTTATTGTTTCCTTCCATCCAACATTCAAAGTAAAAATCACTATCTACATTAGCTTTTAGTGTTGCTTTATCTCCATCTTTATATCTACCAGTTCCTTCAACTTCTCCAGCACTTTCATTTTTTCCATCTATTGAAGTTTTGGCATCAATTGTATAATATTTAAGCCATTTAGCATATAGAGTAGTATGGCTCTTTATTGTATCTTTATCAAAATTAAATATATTTTTTAATTCTTTATCTTTATACCATCCTGCAAATGCATATCCATCTTTTGTCGGATCTGATGGTTTATCAATTTTCTTTCCTTCAATTGTAATTATGTTATCAATATAACTTCCTCCATTAGTTTCAAAAAATACTAAACATTCACCAGATTTTGTTATAAAATACTCTTTTGAATAAACTTCTGTATAAGATCGATGCGTTCCTTCAGGATATTTTGTTTCTGTGGAATTCCAAACATCTTCATTTACCTTAACTTTAACATTTTTCGCTAATTTGTAGTTATCAGCAGCATTATCATCACCATTGTTTTCAATATTTATCTTACATCTAAATCTCCATATTCCTCTTTTGAAAGTCCCTTTTTCTACGTCTTCCCAATTCCATTCTCCATTCACTTCTTTTTTTAATTGCCAATTTCCTTCTGAATATGAAAAATATGCTGGTTTGCCACTTTCAACTGTAATTGTAGGTTTGGATAAAGCATTATCACAAACTGGAATAGAATCGATATTAGATGTTGCTTTTATCTCTTTAATCTCTTCCCTGTCCTCTGGATTTTTTTCTGTTTTGCCAACACTTATCTTTATTTCTTCTGTTTGATTAACACTTGAACTATCTTTAATTAAAATTACCAAATCATTTTTATTTTCATTCACTATATTAGGTGTTCCGCTTATTACTCCATCATTTGATACATTTATCCACTCAGGGCCAGATTTTTTTTCGAATGTATAAGGCTTTATTCCGCCCTCAACAGCTGATGCAATTGAAATTGATGTAATAGGCACTCTAACTGTATTAGTATCTATATCATATTTATTAGAGTCAAAAACAGTTATATTATCAGGCTCATCCAATACATATTCTTGTGAATAAACCCATGCAGTAGATGCATTAGTTTTATCGTTGTAATTTGTATCGCTTTCTTCCCAATTTTTGTCATCAACAATTACTTCAATTTTAGTATCAAGCTTATATAGTTCAGTTACATTTCCATATTCATTATTATCTTCTATCATAACTTGGCATTTATATCTCCAAGTTCCTGCTCTAAAAACTCCGTTTTCTTCAGCATCTTCCCAATCTTCTCCGTTTTTCTTTTGCCATTTTCCCATAGATGTATAAAAAAATGCTGGATACCCGTCTGTAGTAATTATTTCAGGTTCTTTTATTTCATTTCCGTAAGAGAAAATTGAATCTATATTTGATTCTCCCACAACATCTTTGATTTCATTTTTTTCACTATCTGCATAAACAACTGTAGTTGTTGGTAATATTAAACTTAACGTCATTATAAATATTAGTAAAATTGAATTAATTCTTTTCATTTTTATCCTCCTAAGTATTTCATATATCAATATTAAATCACATTGCATTTTTTTTATCAATACATTTTTTGACAAAAAATTGCACAAAAATAAAAAAGCCTTATAAACCTTTGATATAAAGCTTTTTTATTATTGAATAACTAGTATAAAATTATTTTTCCCCAATATAATAAAATCCGTTTGATTTATTTCCATTCATTGTTGTGTATTCTATTTCTTTAAAAATCTTTTTCTTAAAATCTTTTAATAATTCTTTAATCCATTCTTTGTCATGATGTCTACATACTGCTCCTTCTGGCAATTCAAATACACCATATTTATTATATTTATTTTTAAATTCATTATATCTATTTAAATTTCTTTCATCATTATTTAACAAAAAGTCATTTATATATATA
>CACXEZ010000019.1 GCA_902766815.1 uncultured Erysipelotrichaceae bacterium
AAATGAAATATATTGAAAAAATAGCTTTGTTCTTTGTGATTTTACATTTAAATTAAGGAATTAAATTAATTGAGGAAAATTTCTGGAAAGTTCATTTGGTATTTGATTTTAGTAAGTTCTTTTGGTATAATTTTATAGTATTGATGCGAAAGAGAGGAAAAGAGATGTTTTTTCAAAAGAGAAAGAGAAAAATGATTGGTGTAGAAGGAATGCATTGCGATAATTGTGCTTTAAGAATTAAAAAAGCTTTAGAAGAATTGTCGGACGTAGAAAAAGTTAATGTAGATTTAAAAAAGAAGATGGTTATTGTTTTTAATGATAATACTGTCGATGAACTGTTACTTCAAAAAGTGATTGAGGATTTGGGATATACAGTTACAGGAATGAAAGAGATTCATTAGAAAGAGAGAATTATGATTTATTTAGATTATGCTGCTAGTACACCAATTGAAAAAGAGGTTTTGGATGTATTTTATGATGTATCTTCTCAATGTTATGCCAATCCTAATTCTAATCATGAATTAGGAAGAGAAGCTAAAAAGTTATTGGACAATTCTACTTTAAGTATTGCAAATTGTTTGCATATTTTGCCCGATGAGATTATTTATACTAGTGGAGCTAGTGAGTCTAATAATTTGGTAGTGAAGGGAATTACTTCTAGATATAAGGCAAGAGGCAAACATATTATTGTTAGTAGTTTAGAACATAATTCTATTTTAGTTCCACTTACTAAGTTACAAGAGCAAGGATTTGAGGTAGAAATTATTAATGTTTTAAAAGATGGGAGGATAGATATTGATACTCTTAAGAAGATGATTAGAGATGATACTATTTTGGTTAGTATTTGTTCTGTTGATAGTGAACTTGGAATTAGGCAGCCTATAGAAGAAATAGGAGAGATTTTAAAAAATTATCCCAATACTTTTTTTCATACTGATGCTTCACAGGCTTTTGGAAAGATTCTCGTTGATTTTAGTAATGTTGATTTGGTTACTATTGCTCCTCATAAATTTTATGGAATGAATGGGTTTGGTATGTTAATTAAGAAAAAAAATGTAGGACTTGTTCCTTTGATTGATGGGGGAAAATCTACTACTGTTTTTAGGAGTGGTACGCCTGTTGTAGCTTCTGTTGTGGCTTTAGAAAAGGCTGTTGAGATAGCTTTACTTCGATTGGATAGTAGATTTTCTTATGTTACTGAGGTGCATGATATTGTTATTAGTCGATTAAAGAAATATTCTTCTGTTGTTATTAATAGTCCCAAAGAATCTATACCTTATATAATTAATTTCAGTGTTAAGGGAGTTTCTTCTCTTTCTTTTGTGGAACGTTTGAGTTGTCATGGCGTTTATGTATCAGCTAAAACTTCATGCTGTCCTGTACAAAGTCCTTCTAAGTTGGTTTATGCATATACTCGTGATAGAGCTTTAGCTGCTACTTCTATTAGATTAAGTTTATCTCATTTGACTTCAAAAGAAGAAATAGAAGAGTTTTTTAAAATATTTGATTTATGTTTAAAGGAAGTTGATATTAATGGAAAAATATAAAGAAATAGAAAGAAGTATTATTAAGAAGTATCGCAAAGAGATTTGGAGTAGATTTGTTCGTGGGGTTCAAGAATATGACTTAATTCATGAGAATGATAAAATTATGGTTTGTATTAGTGGAGGAAAGGATTCTTTTTTACTTGCTAAATGTATTCAGGAATTGGAAAGACATGGGAGAGTTCCTTTTCAGGCTTATTATGTAGTGATGGATCCTGGATATAGTGATTATCATAGAGATTATATTTTGGATAATGCTAAAATATTAAATGTGCCAATTCAAATGTTTCAAAGTGATATCTTTGATGTAGTAGAAAAAGTTGGTGGGGACAGTCCTTGCTATTTATGTGCTAGGATGAGAAGAGGATATTTATATAATAAAGCAAAAGAGTTAGGATGTAATAAAATTGCTTTGGGACATCACTTTGATGATGTCATTGAAACTAGTTTAATGTCAATGTTTTATTCATCAGAAATTAAGACTATGATGCCAAAATTAAAAAGTGATCATTTTCCAGGGTTAGAGTTAATTAGACCACTTTATTTTGTAAAAGAGGAAAGTATTATTTCTTGGAGAGATTCTCATGAATTAACTTTTATTAATTGTGCTTGTAGATTTACTGAGGGATGCTCTTTGATTAATGATGGTACTAGTAAACGAAAAGAAATGAAAGAATTAATTAAGAACTTGAAGAAAATAAATCCTAATATTGATCAAAATATTTTTAAGAGTTTAGATAATGTGAATTTAAATTGTATTTTGGGATATTCTAAAAATGGTATAAGGACAGAATTTAATGATGATTATGAAAGCAGAATGACAAAAGAAAAGTGAATATTCAACTTTAGGTTTAGTTACGATAAACTTATGGTTGTTTGATTTTATTTTATCTATTTATTATAATTTTGTTTGTAGTAGGAGAGATGTAAAATGAAGAGAAAAATATTAATAGCTGTAATGCTTATTATTAGTATAGGTGCTTTAAGTGCTTGTAGCTTTTATGATCAAAAGAATAATGATGCTTTAAAGTTTAAAGAAGAGTATGAAAGTTTAAATGGTACTCGTAATGAAAATGGTAAAGTGATTAGAAACGTTACAATTGATGATAATAATCCTATGAAATATGCTACGGCAGCTGATATAGTAAAAATGGTTCAAAATAAAGAAACGTTTGTTGTTTATTTTGGATTTGCTAGTTGTCCATGGTGTAGAAGTGTAGTTACTAATTTAATTCAAGCTTCTCTAGATTTGGGGATTGATACTATTTATTATGTAGATGTTACGGATATTAGGGATACTATGAAACTAGGAAATGATGGAGAGATTGTTATAGAAAATGAAGGTAGTCATGAATATTTTCAGTTGCTTGAGATGTTTGATGATGTTTTGTCTGAATATACGTTAAAGAATAGTGATGGAGAGATAGTATATACTGGTGAGAAACGAATTTTTGCTCCTAATATTATTTCTGTTGTCAATGGTAATGTAGAAGATCTTACTACTGGAATTAGTGAGAAGCAAACAGATGGTTATATGGAACTTACTAATGAGATGAATCAAGAATCTTATAATTTAATTAAATGTACGATTCAATGCGTTGCTGATGAGAAGAATACTTGTTCTGCGAAAAGTGTTTGCTAAAAGTTTTGTTTTATTTTAATAAAAAATGTATAACTTTTCTATTCGATTGTTGACAAGCGTTAAAAAAAATAGTAAAATGTTATACGTAAGCTTTTATTGGAGACATACTCAAGAGGCTGAAGAGGCGCCCCTGCTAAGGGTGTAGACTGGGAAACTGGTGCGAGAGTTCAAATCTCTCTGTCT
>CACXEZ010000020.1 GCA_902766815.1 uncultured Erysipelotrichaceae bacterium
TATTCTTTCCATACGTAGATTTAGCAAAAGCAGTCTTTAAGTAACTAGGATCATCTAAAACTACATCAGCAACATAAATATTTGTATCATCTTCACGATAAGTGGTAATAGTAATTTGAATATGTTCATCTTGATAACTAGTATCATTGACAATAACTTTTCCCTTATCATTAGAATTCGCCGTCGTATCTTGATGACTTTGAACTGTTGTATACGCCTCACTAATAACAAATGTATCTAATAACACATAAATAGTAAAAGATATTAAAATAATACCATAAACATATTTACAAATCTTCGTTATAATCACTTCTCCTTTTCATATTGAAAAATAAATTTTCTTTGAACAAACCAACTAATAACAAACAATAATACCTCAATCAATATTTTAGCAACAAATTGATTCATTAATAGTTTCTGAATAAAAAAATTTAAGAAAACAGTATTAATAAACAGAATAAATAAAGCTAACCCAAAATAAGAAATGGCCGAATAATAAATAGACCTCTTACTATGAAACACAAAATTTCTATTAATAATATAATTAAAAGAAGCTGAAATAATTCTAGCCAAAACATTAGATAAAGTAATATTTTTAAAACAAACAATAAAGATAGTAAAGAAAAGATAATCTATTAAAAAACTAAAAATAGAAGAAAGAGAAAACTTAATAATCTCTCTATAGATTAAATAGGAATCTCTAACAGTACGGAAATGAGTACTCTTATTATTTTCAATATAAATAGTTTCAATAGGAATTTCAGAAATGGGAACATGTTCACGAGCACACCAAAGTAAAACATTCATCTCGTATTCAAAACGTTCCCCATCAATACCAAGAAAAAAATCCATTAATTGATAAGAAAAGGCTCTAAGTCCTGTCTGGGTATCATAAACATCAAGACCAGTTGTAATCTTATAAATAAATCTCGTAATAGCATTTCCTATTTTACTTCTAAGAGGAGTATTCTTTCCTCTCAAACGCATACCTATAACAAGAGTATCAAGATGCTTTTCAACATAACTTCCCAATCTTCGAACATCCCGAATCGTATGTTGCCCATCTGAATCCATAGTAATAACAATATAATTATCTCTATATTTTTTCTTGATCCATTGATATCCCTCTTTTAAAGCATGCCCCTTTCCCTGATTAACAGGATAAGATATCAAAGAAGCATATTCTTCTACTTTATGAAATACTTGTTGATACCCATATCCACTTCCATCATCAACTACAACAATATCAAAATCACATTTATCAATATTTTTAACTAACTCAATTAATTTTTCATTAGGCTCATAAGCAGGAATTAAAATAATCTTTTTCACAAATACTCACCTTCTTACCATAACTTATCACAACATAGCTATATGATATTATCTTCTACCACCCCTAGGATTGCCACCCATACCATTTCTACTACCAGTTCCCAAAGTAGAAATAGTATTAGTTAAGGTAAATTCTTGATATACTTCTCCATTAATTTTTACCTGATAACTATCTCCTACTTTTAAACTAGGACTAGATACTAAGATACAACTAAATTGTTTACTAGAAGTATAAGTAATATCATTTCCTATTGTCACAGTGGTTCCTGCACTTTGACTATTAGTAAAATAAATTAATATCGCTCCTTGTGCACTAGAAGTTAAATTCTGCATCATTCCAGAAGAGCCTGCTGCAATTAAAGTTCCCCCTGTTAGATCAAAAGCTCCATCATAATCTAACGCTCCATCCCCATCACTAGTAGGACCATCTACAATAACATTCCCTCCCGTCATAGAAATATAGCCATTAGAATCAAGTCCATCACCAGTAGCATTAACATAAACATTTCCCCCATTAATCGTAAGTTTCAAATTACTATCTGCTGTGCTTGCATAAGTATTACTACCAGGCCTATTTTCAGCACTAGAATCATTTCCACCACCAATATTAATACCATCGTCACTTGCAACTACTGAAATATCTCCATCATTAATAGTAATAACATTAGCCTCAATTCCCTCATAACTTTGTTTAATATCAATAGTTCCCTGATTAATCGTAATAGTAGAATCGGCATGAATACCATCATCACCAGAAGAAATAGTATAAGAACCACCATTAATTTCAATAACACTATTAGAATGAATAGTATCATCAGAAGTACTAGCATCTAAAATAATATCATGAATTAAAATACTACCATTCGCTTTAAGTCCTTTAGCAGATGCCGTATCAGTACTCTTTGAATTACCACCCCAATTCCCCCAATTATTACTAGTACTAGTAACTTGAGCACCACCACCAGTAACAAGATGAAATGTACCAGTATCAATCTGAATACTATTCTTAGCCTCTACCGCATCATTAACAGAAGTAATAGTAAAATTACCACCCTGAATCAATATATTCCCTTTAGTAGTATCAGTTTCATTAGAAGTCTTAATACCATCTCCTGAAGCATCTATCTGAAAAGTTCCATCAAGAATAGTAACCGAATCCTTTCCTCGAATACCATCGTCAGCACTCTTAATAATATAAGTACCACTCTTAATAACCAAATCATCCTTAGAAACAATACCATCCTGATAATTAGCATTCACATTAAGAGTGCCACTACCAAATAAAATTAAATCATCTTTACTATAAATAGCTCCATTAACTTCATCATCAAAATTAGTATACTCTCCTCCATCAGTAAGAGTACTTTCGCCAACAAGTTCAATATATAACATCTTAGCATCATCTACATAAATACAAGGCCCATTTTCATTAGTAATCAGAACATTATCTAAAATAATCTTAACCTTATCACTAGTATTAATAGAAACATATCCTTTTAATGTACCAGTAAAGTGATACACACCACCCTTAGATACAGTATATAACTCATCAACCTTATCCAAATCAACAGCTAATTCCTCATAATCATTAAAGTCATCATCATACTTCTCCTCATCATAAGTAATAGAATTCACATTGGCATCCAAATTTTTCTTATGAAAAAAGAAAAGAACACCACAAGTAATTATTAAACAGATAAAAATAACGATAAAGATATATCTTTTATTCATCTATAACAACTCCTCTGTACGAGCCTTATGAATACAAATTTTTAAATTACCATTCTTTACTCTTAACTCATTAACAAAATCCTGCTCTCGAATACTCTTCTTCAAAAGAATATCATACTTTAATTCATATAAACTACCTAAATTAGTTGTTTTAATGCTAGTCAATTCATATCTAGTTAAATACTTATCTAAAACCTCATCAAAAATTTTATCATAATCCAAATCTTCTGGTACAGTAATATCTAATACTTTATATTCATACTGATTCTCTCCAAATTTAGTATAGTAGAAAAGAAGTAATAATAAAGCAACCACTACAGTAACAATTCCTGCAAAAACAATTTGCCCCATACCAACAGCAATACCAATTGCCATAGCCCAAAAAACACTAACAATCTCTTTTGAAGTTCCAGGAATACTCCTAAATCTAATTAAACTAAATGCTCCAGCAATAGCAACACCAGTTCCCAAATTACCATTCACCATAATCATGACAATACTAACAAGTAGCGGTAGCACAGCTAAAGTTACAACATAATTCTTAGTATACTTGCTCGTTTTCATATGAACGAACGCTATCATAATTCCTAAAATAACTGCAGATAACACACAAAGGGAAATACTTGTTAAAGTAAGTCCACTACTATTAATAACACTATGAAACATAATCATCACATCTCCTTATTTGTTCATAAACTTTTCCTACTTTAGAATAAGAAATAGGATAAATTTTCAATTGCAATAACATATCACTTAACCAGATAGGTAATGCCCTTAAAGTCTTAATTTCCATAATATATCCACTTTCAAACAACATTTTATCACTATCATCTTCTAAAAGTTGAAGATAATTTGTATTATAGTGAATATTGTGATCAAATGTAATACGAAAGGTATCATCATTTACTAAATGATATGCCACTCTATCATATAAAATCCTAATCTTTGGTTTTAAATGATAACTCTTAAAACAATAATCAATCTCTTTAGTAATTTGTTTATCATGATGTGGAACTAATCCCTTCTCAATATAATTTAATGCTTCTGCATAAGTTAATTCTATCCTTCTCTTATTACTAACATCTTGAAATTTCTTTTTAATTTCTAAAAACACTAACGTGTCTGAATTAGGTTTTTCATAACTCCTTAATCGAACCTTCTCCTTATAAATTGGTTTATTGATAGAACGATTAATAAGTTCATACTCATCATTATCAAAATAAAGATTATAAATAGTTTCTTTAAAATAAATATCCTCTTCTATCTTATCCTGTATCTGTTTGAACAATTGACAGTACTGATAATCTGTCAAAAAATATTTCTGTTCTGTTCTATCAATAATACTAACTGTCATTAGATCCCTCCTTCCAATCCATATGATTGATATAATAAATATATATCAATTAAATGCATTATAAAGCTATTTTATTAAATGAATATTAAAAAAATTTAATTTCCAAAAAATTTTCTCTAATAGTTTTATGAATTGTTAGAATCCAGTTTTGTAAGTTTCTATCCTCTATAGAATTATTTCCATCTACCTTTGATACTAATGCTTTCAAGATCTATAATACGTCCACTTTCAAATAATATTTGATCATCATGACCAATTTGTTAATCCGAAATTTTTATTACCTATTCCATAGTAAACAATAGAATAATGATATCTTTCCTTTTTATGTTTTTCCTAGTAACATGACAAATCAATTGTTCTTCCTCATTCTTTACTTTATAAACAAAAAGTTCAACTACTGCACTAAAGAATCCCCATCGATTTCTACAGGTATAGGAACTTTCAACAAATCGAGAAGTGTAGGAGCAATATCTGCAAGTTTCCCATCATTCTTAAGATGAAGCCCTTCTTTTGTAACGATAAAAGGAACCTTACTAGTAGTATGTGTAGTACAAGGAGTACCATCTTCATATTCCATAATATCACAATTTCCATGATCAGCTGTCACAATCAAAGTACCATCAATCTCTTCTACTTTATCATAAATTCTCTTTAAGCATTGGTCTAAAAATTCCACAGCTTTAATAGCAGCATCATATACACCCGTATGCCCCACCATATCTCCATTAGCATAATTTAATATAACCAAATCTAAATAATCTTTCTCTAATTCTGAAATCAATTTATCTGTAACTTCTTCTGCACTCATTTCTGGTTTCAAATCGTAAGTAGCAACCTTAGGAGAATGAACTAAAATTCTTTTAGAATTATTAAGTTCTAATTCTTTTCCTCCATCAAAAAAATAAGTAACATGAGCATATTTTTCAGTTTCAGCAATCCGTAACTGAGATAAACCTAAAGTATCTAAATATTCACCCAAAGTATTAGTTAAAACTTGATGATCAAAAGCGTGTTCCCCTATAACAGTATCTGTAATTGGCATCATACTTACTAATTTAATATTATGAAATTCTAAAGTTTCCATAGGAGATGCCGAAGGATTCGTAATAGCAGTACACATCTCCCTCAATCTATCTGGCCTATAATTAAATACAATAATACCATCATTATCACTTAATTTACCATCAGTCTGTTGAATAACACTAGGAATAATAAATTCATCTGTAATATTCTTACCATAGGAATCTAAAAATACTTCGGTAGCCGTATCATAATAAGGTCCTTTTCCATAACAAATAGCATCATAAGCTAATTTTAATCTATCATAATTATTATCTCTATCCATAGCATAATAACGTCCAGAAATAGTAGAAATCGTCCCTATATTAACATCTTCAAGCTTCTTAATAAGAGTTTCTGTAAAATGAATTCCACTATGAACATCTGTATCTCTTCCATCCGTAAAAAGATGTAAATATACCCTATCAACATTCTCATTTCTACACATATCAATAAGCGCTAACAGATGTTCAATTCTAGAATGAATTCCTCCATCACTAATAAGTCCCATAATATGTAACTTTGAATAATTCTTTTTAGTATGTTCCATCACTTTCAAAATACTTTCATTATGAAAAAATTCCTTTGATTGAATAGAACGATTAATTAATTCTTGTGGCTGATATACCACTCTTCCAGCCCCAATATTCATATGTCCCACTTCGCTATTTCCCATCTGACCCTCCGGAAGTCCAACCTGAGTTCCTGATGCTTCCAGTAAAGTATGCGGATACTTACTCATCAAATAATCAAACGTAGGCTTTTTAGCATTTAAAAAAGCATTTCCACGAGTTTCTTTTCTAATACCACATCCATCTAAAATACATAAAATAACTGTCTTCTTCATCACATTTCCTCCTCTATTTTTATACCATTATAGAGCAAAAGCAGAATAAAATTTGCATCCTCCTTGCCTTCACCCATTTTAACTTAGATATCTTTATGTTATGTTCATTTAAAGGTACTTCTATATTGCAATACTTCTCATTTTTATATCCATCATAAACAGTAGAATTATTATAAGTATTTCTACTAAATTTACTTTTAAATTTTGAATAACCATTATCTTTTAGCATAGATAAATAATAATTATAAATAAATCTTGAACAGCCCAAACTTTTATTAATTAATGATTTTTGTGGAGCATTTGGATATATCTAAACATAAAAGCTTTATGCATACCAACCAACCCCTTCTTATGATAGCTAAATTATAACATGTATAATCAATACATAGTTAAAAGTTAACTAAAAAGGTGTACTCTATCAATTAACAAACTCTCAAGTATTTTCTTATCATAAAATCTTATTAATTTTAATCTAGACTAACAACATTTATTCTTTGGTTATCTTATAGTTATAGTTTAAAATCGAACTTTCCTTATAAGCAAAAAGAAGAAAAGTCAAAAACTTTTCCTCTAAATTTCCATTTTATTTTATAAACATCAAGTACAAACTCTTATAAATCAATAGTCAAACATTACATGATAAATACGGCGAAAATTTAAATGATTTATTAAATTTATGTAATTCATTAGGGATATTTTCTGATGAAGCAAGAATAAGTCAAAAAATGAGTACATTCATAAATGAAAGAATGGTCAACAAAAACAGTACTAATCCCATAA
>CACXEZ010000021.1 GCA_902766815.1 uncultured Erysipelotrichaceae bacterium
AAGCTTCTTCACATGCCTCATGGACTTCTCTTCCACAATCAGGACACTTACCATCAACTAATTGGCTTTCAGTCCAAAAGGATTCACATGGAGTACAGTATAAACCTTTATATTCTCCTTTATAAATATCTCCTTGTTCATAAAATTTCTTAAATATTTTCTGAACTTGTTTTTCATGTTCTTTATCAGTTGTCCTAACAAAACGATCATAACTAGTATTAACAACATCCCAAATATCCTTAATTTGTGAAGCAACATTATCCACATATTCTTGTGGACTTATACCAGCTTCTTTAGCCTTTATCTCAATTTTTTCTCCGTGTTCATCAGTACCAGTTTGAAAATAAACATCATACCCTTGTAATCTCTTATATCTAGCAATAACATCTGCTAAAACAATCTCATATGTATTTCCAATATGAGGTTTAGCACTCGTGTAAGCAATTGCAGTACTTATATAAAATTTTTTATTATTCATTATTATCATTCCTCTCTTTACTAGTACTACCTATTCCACTAGTTCTTATCGTATCTACTTCTTCTCCACAAGTAAGATATTTCACAAATATTCCCTGAGCATAAGCAGTACCTTTCTCTATCACATAATCTTCAGTACCTTCATTCTGTAAAGCTACCCATATATGTCCCTCATTACTACTATTATTATAATAATCACTATCAATAATACCAACTTGATTACACATCCGTACATTATACTTAAATCCCATACTACTTCTAACAACCAACATTAAGAATTCATCACTCAAAAATTTAGCTTTATACCCAGTAGGAATTTTCTTAATTTCTCCAGGAGAAAGAACCATATCTTGAATAGCAAAAAAGTCATATCCACATGAATTCTTACTACCTCTTTTAGGTAACATATACTCATCATACATATTCACATCATCCTGTATATCTTTTTTAAATTGTTGAAAACTAATTTTTTCAAAAAATCTATCCATAATATAATCCTCCTTCCAAAACTTCCACTATATTATATCATCTTTAACAAAAATATTAAAGTTCTATAAAAAGAAAAAATACAATAAATTTTAAGAAAACTCTTTAAAATAAATTGTATTTTATTCACAAACAAATTTATCAGATAATAAATTAGCCAAAATTACCGCTAATTTCTCTTCACTTTCTAAAATAGGAGATTCAACAGAAATAATAATAACACTACCTATAGTATCCCCATTATAAACAATAGAACAAAATGAATAATAGCCAAAATCCTCAACTCCCTCAACAAAAGAAAATGTTTTTTTCTGCCTTTCTACAAAACTATCACGTCTTTCAATACTTCTATCAGTAAACTCTGATAACTGTTTGCCCAAATATCTCTTTTTTAAGCTACCACTTGCAGCAATAACTCTATCCTTATCTGTAACAATAACACTATGATTAATTACTTTATTAAAACTATCAACATACTTAGAAGCAGCTTCTTCAATACTCTCCATAGGAGAATATTTTTTCAATATAATATCCTCATTTTCTACAAATATTTCTAAAGATTCCCCTGTTTTAATTCTAAGACTTCTCCTAAGTTCCTTAGGTATAACAATTCTACCCAAATCATCAATTCTTCTAATAATACCAGTCGTTTTCAAAACTATATCACTCCATTCTATCTATATTTTGCCAATATATAGAAATTTTATACAAAAAAGAATAAAACAAATAAGAAAAATACATAATAACTTTAGGTGATAAAATGAAATACATAAAAAAACTAAACTTACTAGAAGAAATGTTTACAGAAAAAGAAAAAAATAAAATCAAAAAATATTATGACAAAACATATGAAACCTATACTATATCAAAAGAAAAAAAGAGCTAACAAAAAAATTGAAATTAGCTTTTTTTATTTAGAAAACCAATGATATTTATAATTCATAAAAGTTAAAAAATAATCCACTGCCATCAATACAATCAATAAATAGATAATAAAATTAGGTATCACTAAAATCAATGGATAGAAAATTGGATGAATGATATAAATTAAAATTAAAGACAAAAAACCCCAAAATAAAGATACTTCCAAAGCAATGTATTTACCAATATGATGAGGAAACTCTTCATAATTCCAAAAAGTAACATGAAATAATTTTTCAATCAATATACCACCCAACCATTCCAAAAAAGTTAAAGTAATCATAACAACAAAAAATACAATAATAATTTCCCTCCACTTAGCTAAATATAATTTTTGAAAAAAATAATTCGATAATATCAAAATTAAATTAACCCCAATTCCATAAATAGGAGTCCATGGGCCAAATAAAATGCCACTAGAAAAGCCCTTCTTTCTAAAAAAACTAACAACACTTTCAAATAAAAAACCAAAGATAGAATAAACAAAAAAACAATTAATATAATACATAATATTCACCAATATTAGTACTAACCAGTTGTTCTTAATTTATACAAAAAAGTAATTAATTAATCTTTCGAGATAATACCTTTTGGTCAGAAACATCATCTAAAACTATTCCAGATGAATATTGATTAATCAAATCATCTAAATCATGTTCAAGCAAATAAGAAGTCACCAAATCAAAATCATAATGATACTTTTTACCTAAATCACGAAGTAAACAAAAATAACTATAATACTCATTATCATCACTAGTATAATTAGAATACATATAATTATTAACTGCCAAAACATAGTCTTTCTTAAATAAAGAACTAGGAATAGCATACTCAGGAATGGGCAAGATATCTTCATCACCTAAAATAAAATCAGTTAAACGATAAAAACCATATCCCATATATTTATTTAATATATCTTTAGGAATATCCGCTACCATATAAAGAACATAACGATTAAAAGGAAAATTAGCCCGTAAATGAAAATAATAATTAGCAAATTGACTATATCGAAAAAAATGAATATAATCCATATCATCCAAATAAGTAAAAGTATTTTTTCCCGTTATTACAGCCTCTCTACCATCAATTCCTTTATACATATTAGTAAGTTCAAAAGCTGAAATACAACGATATACCATCATGTTCTATCACCACCAATGTATTAATTATTTTACCACAACTTAAAAAAGACAACAAGAATAAAATTAAAAAAGAGCTATTTCAAAGAATAACTCTTTCAATTACTAATAATTATTGAATTTCAATTGTCTGTTTTGATGATTTAATTTCTTCTTTTTTAGGCATAGTAACTTTTAAAATACCATTTTCAAAACTAGCATTAATTCTTTCTTTATCAACATCACCTAAATAAAAAGATCTTTGATATTTGCCATAACTTCTTTCCTTACGAATATAGTTCTTATCACTATCTTCTTCATTACTTTCATTCACCTTCTCAGCTGTAATAGTAAGATAATCATTATCATCTATTTCAATATTAACATCTTTCTTATCAAATCCAGGGATATCCATTTCTAACGTATATACGCCGTTCTTCTCATAAATATCACATCTCATTTTTCCAAAATCACTATCCTTCATAGTAGGAAACATAAAATCATCAAATACATCATCCAAATAACTTCTATTTGGCATTAATCTTGGTATTAAAGCCATATTATCATCACCTTTCGTACTCCATTATATCACCATTTTAGCAATTGTCAATAAAGATTGCTAATTTTTTTAGAAAAAATTAAAGATGAAGTTAACAATTGCCCCATCTTTATTATAATCATAAACAAATATTTTATGTATAATTATGGCTTAATTACTATCTTAACTGCTGCATCTTTACCACTAGTAATTCTTTCAAAAGAATCTTGGACCGCTTCTAATGGCACTAAATCATCAATATATTTTGTAACATTAATTTTCTTATCAGCAATTAATTTCAAACAAGTATCAAACTCATGTGGTGTATAAGCAATTGCCCCTTGCATAGTAACTTCTCTCATAACACCAACAATACTAGGAATAGAAATAGCTTCCATTGATACACCAACCAATACAACAGTTCCACCAGGTTTTATAGCCATTAATGCCTCACTAACAGCGGGAGAATTACCACAACACTCAATAACAACATCAAATCCTCCATTAGTCTTAGTAATTAACTTATCAATAGTATCGGCCTTAGTAGCATCGTAATACTCATTAATTTTACCATAACCCACAGCCTTTTTGCCACGTTTTTTATTTGTTTCAAGAATAGCAATATAAGAAGCACCAGCCATCTTAGCAAATTCAGCAGCCATAAGCCCAATAATTCCACCACCAACAATAAGTACTCTATCCCCTATTTTAATATTTGCTAAATTAACTGCATGAAGTCCTACTGCTGAAGGCTCTACCATACAAGCTGCGTCAAAACTAACATTAGATGGAATTTTACGGACCATATCTGGACGACATCCCGTATACTCTGCATAGCCTCCAGGATTTGTCAAAGAAAGTCCTACAGCTTCAGACCAAGTTTCAGCACAATATTGAACATTTCCACTTTTGCAAGCCTCACATTTCCCACAAGGTGAAATTGGAAGCCCAGTAACCCTATCACCTTTAACTAAATCAGCTCTAGAGCCCGGATCAACAACAATACCGGCAAACTCATGTCCCATAACCAAACCAACAGGTTGTCCACCAACCCAATAATGAATATCAGAACCACATATACCACAAGATTTTACTTGTATAATAACAGAACCTTCCTTATAAGTAGGTATATCCCTTTCTTTTAATACAAACCTTTTTTCCCCTGAAATAGATACACATTTCATACACTTCTCCTCCTATTATCACTATTGTACCACAAGCAAAAAAAATAACCAAGAAAAAAATTTAACTACTCCTTACCTTCTTTCAAAAATAAAAACTTTATTTCCTCTACTTTAACATCCTTAAAAACCTGTAAGAAAACATTAATAAATTCTCTTATCATCTTTTTAGTTTTAGCATCAATATCCTTAGACTCTAAAAGAAATCGCAAAATCAACTTTTTATGTTTCAAAAGATCAACAGTACTTTTAATTCCTGCTCTCTTAAAAACATCAAACAAAGAAATAACAAACAGTCTTCTTTCTTCCATATCATATTGATTTAACCAACTAGTCAATTGATTTTTCAACAGAAAACTATAAGAACTTAAACTTGTTCTTTGAAATTTTTTATCATCTACTACCCAGCTCATCACATCGTGAGCTAAAATTCCTTTCTTCATGGAGCGAACAACCACCGTATTATCTCCATGCAAAAGAAGTAATCCAACAATAGAATAATTAGGAATAATATGAATTAACCTATTTTCAATACTACTATACTGCCTAGACTCAATTTGTTCTAAAAGTAATCCAGGACCATCATTATTATAAATTTTAATAATTTTTCTTTTTACCCAAAAATTAGCATACATTCCAGCAACTAAAGCTAAATTTCCTCCCTTAGAATGTCCACCTAAAATGATTTTTTTATGGCAAAGAAAAAAATGATTATTAACATAACTAATTGCTCTTCTCTGAGATAAAGTAGGAAACATATAGCTAAACATAAAATCTTCTTTCCAACCACTTACTAATTGATCAGTTCCTTCAAAAGAAACATAAACTAAATTAGGCTGTATCTCAATGGTAAAAGCCGAAAATTGCTCATCTTCCCCCTCCTCATGAATATAATGATACAAAAGTAAATCCTTATATCTCTTAGTATTCTTTATATTTTGAAGTAACTTAATAGCTTTTCTCTCAGCATAAATCGTTCTATTCTTTGAAGAATAACTCTGAAAAAGAAGATTGGCTACTTCTAAAATTGTCCCTTTCCGAAATCGATTAGTAAAAAAAATATCATATAAATTCAAATAAGACAAAGAAGCAAAAATAACATTATCCACTTCCGTAAAAGGAACTTCATCAAAAGAACATTCACCATATGTATCTATAAAACGATTCAAGTTCATAAAAATAATCAACCTTTCTACCCCAATTATAGCAAGAACTTTTTACTTAAACAACAAAAGAAATTATAAAACTAATTTAAATATACAAATTATGTAAACATAAATTAATTATTCCCATGAAATACAATATCCCGATTAGCAGGCCCACTAATACACCTTCCATCTAAATCAAACCTAGAGCCATGACAAGGGCAATCCCACGTTTTTTCTATCTCATTAAAAATTAACCGACATCCAACATGTGGACAATTTCTCAATACAACATGCTCTCCATTCTTATCTTTATAAACCATTACATTTTTTCCCTCTCTCTTTTCATAAAAAATAGCTTCCTGTTTTGCCAAATAACCATTAACATACCCTTCAATAGTCTTAATTCCATCAAGAGTACCCTCTGTAATCTGAGATAAATTCATTCTCTTAGGAGAAAACAACTCTGTATATACATTATCTTTTCCTAAAATGAGATCAGAAACAATTTTTCCAGCTAAAACACCATTAGTAAGTCCCCAAGTATTATACCCAGTCCCAATAAACATATTATCTTGAAACCTTCCAATATAAGGAAGACCATCATTTGTCATAACATCTATATTACTCCACAAATATTCCGGTACAAGCCCCAAATCACTTATCTTTTTAATTAATTCCTCATAATTCTTCTTATCATTAACACAACGACTAGGAGAATGGGAATTACTAAGATAAATCAAATAATCACAATAACTTCTAATAGAAATAAATGGATAACTATAACTAATCAAAGACATCCTATCTAATGTAGACCTAGATGCACTAAGATAAGACTTTTCTAAATTAGCCTTAATAGGAAACAAAAAGGGCAACATAAAGTACGGATAATGAGAAGCAATAACTACAAATCTAGCTCGAATCAAATTAGTATTCGTATAACATAAATATGCATCTCCATCTTTTTCTATTCTTTGAATACTAGTATTTTCATAAACAGAATAATTTCCAGTCTTTAAAAGTCCATGAATAAATTTAATAGGATGAAATAAATAAGTACCATCAACCCCAAAAAGATACTTACTATCGATAAAATTAATATCCTTCTCTTTAATATTAATACCACACTTTCCTAAAAAATTCTCTAATTTTTTTAACTTATCTATTTCCTTATTTTGATTAGTATAAAGATAAGAATCAACTTTCTCCAAATCACAATCTATTTTTTCATTATCCACAATATGAATAACAGAATCAATAGCCTCTCTTTGTGACTTAATATATAAAGAAGCCTTATCATCACCAAAGTTTTTTCTTATCTTATCAAGCAAATCATTTTGTAAAAAAGTAAGTTTACCAGTACTATTACCTGTAACAGAACCCCCCACTTTATTTTGTTCCACCAACATTACCTTTAAATTACTTTTTCTTAAATAATAAAGTGTGCTGACACCTGTAATTCCACCACCAATAATTAAAACATCAACCTTACTATCTTCTTGTAAAGAAGAATAATTCAAAGAAGAAACAGTATCCTTCCAAATACTTATCTCTTTCATACACATCACCCTTATTAGTATTCATAAATATTAAAAAAATATCCACAATTTTATGGAAAAAAAAGCAAGTACAAACATTTCATACTTGCCATAAAAAAGAATTAATATAGGAATAAAACAGAAAATAATAACTACATAAATATTATGTGTTAAAAAAGAAAAAAATATACAAAAACTACTTGTTTAAAAAATTCTTATAATAATACATAAAAATTTAAGTAACAAAATTAACACAACTACCTGTACCACTCTTCTCAACTACAATCTTATTATCTATTCTAGACTTTAATTCAGATACATGACTAATAATACCAATCATTCTATTATTCTGACTAAGCATCATAATCGCATTCATCGCGGATTCTAAGCTTTTCATATCTAAACTACCAAAACCTTCATCAATAAACATAGCATCAACAACAACTCCTCCTGAATACATTTGAATAGTATCACTCATTCCTAAAGCTAAAGATAAAGCAGCTTTAAAAGATTCTCCACCAGATAAAGACTTAATATCACGTCTTTTTCCCGTATAATAATCCATAACTTCTAACTCTAAACCTAACTTATCACTAATTTTAGTAGCTTCATCTTTTCTCATCAATTGAAACCTATCATCAGTCATATAAGAAAGTCTTTTATTCGCATAATAAATTACCTTATCAAAATAACTAGCTTGAACAAACTGCTCAAATTCTAATTTATTTTGACCACTAATAGTTCCATTCGCCGTATCAGATAAATCTTTATAAATCATAACTTCATGTTCTAATTTTCCCTGTTGATTATAAAGTTTCATAATATGATCATAAATCTTTATATTATTAGATAACTTAAAATGAATATTCTTAATATCTAACTCAAATTCTTTCATTTTATTCATAATATCTTCATGTAAAGATTCTAACTTTTCTAAATCAACATCATGCTTCCCCTTAATAAACTTTTCTAAAGAAAGAATCTTTGTTCTTACCTCACTAATAGATTCCTTATATTTTTTTATTTCATCTTCATACTGATTAATATTTTCTTTACTAAGCCATATTTTTAAATAATCATCTTCATTTTGATAGCCTAATCCTTGATAAGAAGAAACATATTCTTTTTCTTTTATTTTTTTCTCATTCTCTAAAGATAAGACTTCTTTTTCAAGTACATCTACTAAAGATTCTAACTTAATCTTTTCTTGATTACTCTCTTCATAATCCTTTTGTATTGTATCAAATTTCTTAATATTATTTATAATTTTATCATCTAATAGTTTTATTTTATTAGAAATATCACTTATACTATCATCTAAACTAACTTGCTTTTTCTTTTCTTCTAATTGTACTTTTAAATGACTAATTTCTTTTTCCAAATCATTTTTATTTAATCCATTAATATCTTTTTTACAAACTATTTTAGACAAGTTTTCTACTTCTTCTATAAGTTTATCCTCATCTATACTTTCTAATTCAAAACCTAACAAACTATATTCTTTATCTAACTCATTAATTTCACGAGAAATGTTTTCTAATACTTTCTGACTCTTATCTAATTCATTCTTTTCTTTATCTAATTCTTCTTTAGATAAAACCTCTCCCTCAAAAGAAACTTTGTTTGGATGATTGAAACTACCACATACAGGACAAGGCTTTCCATCTTCTAAAGAACGTGCTAATATACCCACCTGAGAACTAATAAATAAATCATAATTTTTTAAATATTCTTTATTACTACAAAGATATCTTTCTTTATTAATTTGAAAATTATTTTTCCTATCATCTATTTCATTCTTTAATTGATAATATTTCTGAAATTTAACTTGAATATCTTTTTTCTCATTTAATAAAAACAAATTTAAATAATTATACTTTTCAGATATTTCTTTATCTAAATTATCTATATCATGAAATAAATTAATTCTATCTTCTAAATCTTTTCTATCATTTTTATAAGATTCTACTTTCTCTTTTAATTTATCTAATGTTTGATATACTTTTAATTTCTTTTGATAAGTTTTCTTAATTTCATTAAGTAACGTTTTATCTTGAGAAAGTTCTTCATCTTTTTTCTTATATTTCCTAAGAGTATCCTCAAAAGAACACTTTTTATAATAAACTTTATCCCAAATTTCACGACTATGTATTACTTTTTCTTCTTTTATTTTTATATCAAATTCTTGCTTTATTAACTCATTCAATAACACTTTATTTTTTTCTAACTCAACTTTACTCTCCAAAAAAAATTTACCTTCACTAATTTTCTTTACCAAATCAATAGACTTCTCTTCCAATTTTTTCTTTTCTTTTTCTAAAATTTCTTCCTTTATTTTATCATTTCTAATCTCATCATTAAGACAAGACATAATATCTAAAATACTATCAGATAACTCCATTTTATCATCATTCCAAATAATACTACTCAAATAATTAGATATAGATAACTTACTATCCTCATATTCACGACGCTTATCTAAATAATGACTTTTTAAAGAATCACTAATATTTTTATAAATAGTAGTATCAAAAATATGTCTCAATATTTCTGCTCTATCTTTAGGTTTAGCAAGTAATAATTCCATAAATTCCCCTTGAGCAATCATAACAATCTGTTTAAACTGACTAGCATTCATACCTAATATTTCAATACATTTATCAGTAACATTCTTATCTCCAGTAATAACCTCATCTAAATATGTTAAACTAGCATCTCCACCTACAGTAGTCATTCCTTCTCCACGAACCTTCTTCCTACTATAACGTGGTACTCTTTCAATATAATAAACAATACCCTTATGTATAAATGAAAAATGAACATAAGTTTTAACATCATCGCTAGCAAAGTCACTACGAAAAGAATTAGTCTCTCTCCTACTACCACTAGCACTACCAAATAAAGAAAAACTAATACCATCAAAAATAGTAGTTTTACCACTACCAGTATCACCGGTAATTAAAAATATACCATTACGGCCAATATTTTCAAAATCTATCTCGACCTCGTTTTTATAAGGACCAAAAGCATTCATCACAAGCTTAAGTGGCTTCATACTAAACCTCCTTAATCATTATCTTTAATTTCTTTAATAATTTTATTAACTATTCTAACTCTTTCATCATCAAATTCAACATGATTTTGATTCTGATAAAACTCTTGAAATAATTCAAATTCACTCCTCTTAGTTATATCACCACTAGCACTATTTTTACCACCATTTAAAGATGTAGTTCTAGTATTTTGATATTCTAATCTAAGTATATTAGGATAAACATTCCTAAGTTTACCTATCACATCCATAACATAATCTTCATTCGTTAAAATAGCTTGAATATAATCATTAGAATCTTCTCCATTAACTATATCCTTATCTATTAATTGTTCTAACTTTCCCATAATTTTTCTCATTTCACGAACTGGTACTAAAGGTACTAATTCAATCTCTATATTTCCCTTCTCATGAAGATTAATAATAGGTACACTTTTTTTCTGAAATACTTCACTAAAAGAATATTTTAAAGGACTTCCCGCATATCTAGCCGTATCTCTAAGTAACTTCTGAGCTTTATGCACATGCCCCATAGCTACATAATCAAAATCAGAAAAACTTAATACATCCACATTATCAATTCCACCCAAAGATATAATCTCAGAATCACTTCTCTCTATCTCTACACCATTAGCAGTAACAAATTGATGAACCATAATAATATTTCTCTCATTCAAATCAATTTCAGTATTTTTAATAATGCAATTTATCGAATCTTGATAACTGTCAATAAACTCTTCAGGATAATATTTCCTAACATCTATAGGCTTTACAAAAGGCAACATATAAACATTAATATCACCATACTCGTCTTGAAAAGTCACTTTCCTCAAACAACCATGAAATACTCCTTCTATATAAACACCATTATCAATAAATAATTCATTTCCAAAACTAAGCCTATCTTTAGAATCATGGTTTCCAGAAATAACTAACACCTTAACTTTTAAATGATATAACTCAGTTAAAAATTCACTAAATAATCGAACTGCTTCTATACTAGGAACTGCCTTATCATAAACATCACCACAAATCATCACAGCATCAATTGCTTGCTCTTGAACAATTTGTTTAATCTCTTTCAAAATATATCTCTGATCTTCTATTAAAGATTGCTCTAATAAAAATTTACCTAAATGTAAATCTGCTAAATGCATAATCTTCAAAAAAATCACCTACCTTAAAAAATGATCCTCAATATACTTAAAAACACCATTTTCAGCACTAGATAAAGTAACTTTATTAGCTAATATTTTAACTTTTTCTAAAGCATTTCCAACAGATATACTATTTCCAACTACCTTAAACATTGAAACATCATTATAAGAATCCCCAAAACAAACAGTATCTTCCAACAAAATATCCAAATACTTGCATAAAACAGTAATTGAGTTCCCCTTAGAAACAATATAATGATTAATATCAATAGTATATCTATCCCCATGTTTACAAATATTATTAAAACTAATATAAGGAATATGAGAAGTATCATCTAACACTCTTTCCAAATCTTTATTTGAAAAGGATAAAATGAATTGCTCACAATTACTTAAATCAACATCTTTACTTTCATAATATTGATTTCCGTAAACATTTAAATAATAATAAAATTGATTTTGATGAGCATAATCAATTAACTCGTTCACTTCTTGAGTTCCAATACATTTGTGATAAATAAATTTCTCATTTTTTACATCATAAATACAAGAACCATTAGATGCTAAAATATAACTAACATATTCTAACAATTCTGGAAATTGACGAAAAAAAGATACACATCTCCCCGTAACAATACAAAATTCAATATTTTTCTCGTTTAATTTTCTCAAAATTCCAATCTGATAATTATCAAAAAAATTCTTATCGCTATGATAATTCAATAACGTTTCATCAAAATCACTGAATATCGCTCTAACCATAATTAACCGCCTCATTCTAACAAAATTATACTATATAAATCATCTATCATACAAGAAAATTAACAAAAAAAGACCTATACTAACGTATTAGACCTTAATTTAATAATACTTAAACATCTTAATCATTAAAAACCTTTTTTATTTTCATAATTAGTGATAATAACCTCTTCTACAGTCCCACGTTTTTTTCCATTAGAATTAATATTTCGTTTTGCTTCTATATAATGAAAATAAAAACCTTTATAAAGTTCATGAACTAACACAGTATTATGATTAGATAACATTACATAACATCCTCTATCAGATAAGTTTTTAAATACCGAAGCAAGCCTACGCTGTTCCACCTTATCAAAACCATCTTCTGTGTAGCTATTAAAAGTTGCAGTATCAGAATCATATGGAGGATCAAAATAAATAAAATCACCCTCTTTAGCATCCTTCACAGCTTCTTCAAAATCCACAGACAAAATTTTAATATCATGATAATTTAAAAAGCCACATATAACTCCTAAATTTTGTCCTTCATAAGTATTAATTTTATTTTTTTTACCAAATGGTACATTAAATTCACCCTTACTATTAACTCTATATAAACCATTAAAACAAGCCTTATTCAAATAAATAGTACGAGCAGCTCTCTTATAATCTGCTATTTTATGAAATTTTTTCTTATCTCTATCTAAATTTCTTAAATGATAATAGTATTCTTCAGAATGATTAGCCTCATGATAATTTAATTCTTTACACATTTTATCAAACTTATCTTCATCTCGAATACATTCATAAACATTCATAAGTTCCTTATTACTATCATTAATAACTGCTATCCTAGGTGAAAGTTCAAATAAAAATGCCCCACCACCTACAAATGGCTCATAATAAGTACCAAATTCCAAAGGAGCATACTCTTTTAATTTATCTATAATTTGCCTCTTTCCTCCAGCCCATTTTACAAATGGTTTTCCTTTAATCATGACTGCACCTCCATTACAAATTGATCTTAATTTCTTAAAAATAATTATAGCACATAACAAAAGAAAAGATAATTAGTTAACAAAAAAATAACTTACACAAAGCTTTTCAAAGCAGAAGTAAACTCAACAATAAATAGTCATGCTAGATTATTTATCGTTAAATTAAAGAAAGAGCACTTTAATCTCAAGTACTCTAACTCAATAATGTAAAATGTATCTTGAATCATCAAAAGCTATAATCTGTAATGTTATCCAACTAAAGAAAATATTACAAACTGCAAATCCATTGCTCTTACCAAAAGCTTTTGCTAATTTATACCATAACATTACTACAAATACTAAATTTGCAATTGGAATAAACATCAATAATAAATATATTCCTTTACCAAAAGCAATCTTAGTCAATATATAAACATTATAAATTGGAATTAGAAAATACCAGCCTTTCATACCAGCTTTTTTAAATATTTTCCAGTATATCATAATCATTAAAATAATCATAAAAGACATAATAACATAAAAAACAACACCAAATCCATGAAATTTCCCATATCCTAATTTTTCAAATATAGTATTCAATTCTTCCCTATAATTACTAGATACAGATGCATATAAAATAGTATTACCACTTTTAGCAACTATATATGAAATATCATTTGTAGTTATTGCATATCTTTTATAATCATTAAAAGATAAACTTTCAACATTTGAAATTATATTTCCTTTATTACTATCAACTTGATTCATAAATTGATTGAAAATATAAGTTGCAAAATTACTATCATTCAAATTAATAAACTCAATCTGATTTCCATCTTTTATAGCAATATAATAATTATCTATATAAGTATTATCATAATCAAATACCTTCTAAACTGAATAATAATTACTTTCCAAAAGAGAAACAAAAGTATCAACATCTGTCCCATTAATATTACTATTCTTTATTGAATTTAAAGATATAATAAACAATATTATAAATAATGAAACCTCTCCCACAAATAGTCCTATCCAAAATCCTAAACTTCTTTTATTTGTTTTATGATCATTTATAGCTTTTGTAGTGTAATTATTATCTACCACATTATCAACAATTACACCACATTTAGAACAATAATTCTCTTCATTAGTTAACTGGTTTCCACAATTTTTACAATACATAAATTAAACTCCTTTAAAATAACATCTTATAACTAATATTTCCTTACTAATCAAAAAGATTTATAATTTTGCTATTATTAACGGAAGCCTCCGCCTCCACCTCCACCTCCGAAGGAGCCACCACCTCCTCCAGAAGAAGAAAATCCACCTCCTCCAGAACTATAAGCTTGTGCTCTAGCCCTAGCATTGTTAGCACTTTGAATACCATCATTTGTAATAGTATGAACAAAATAGATAGTATTATAGTTATATCCCATTTCCTCCATGTTTTGAATAACTTCTGGATATAACTTTTTAAATTGTTTGGCAACCTCATCAGCCATCCCAAATATTTGAGCATACATCAAATATTCATTCCATAGCTTAACTTCTATAGGCTCACGCTCTTGAATCCTAGAAAACTCTTTTAAAAATTTCTTAAGACCAGCCATTTGTTCAGCTTCTTGCATCATTGCATCATCTATTTGATAAACATCATGCTTAAATATTTTACCCACAGTCACAACTTGCGCCTTCCCATGATTCACAAGCATCTTATTTTCAAAATTCAAGACATCATCAAACCATTTCAATATAATAGAATAATTCTTACTACACCACTTCTTAAATTCACCAGATTCTAACTTACCATCCCCACTAGCTTCATTCATATAATCATATAACTTACCCTCAAGACTAATAGCATCAGGTCGTTTTTCAAAAATAATATTACTTTCCTCTTTAGTATTAAAAACCCCTGTTTTAGTAATGGTTTCAATTCTAACATTACCATCTCGTAACCATTTTAAAATAATAGAACCTAAAAAGTCTTCTTTTTTTCTAGTCAATTTATAATTAGTAGCAACCCAATAAGCTCTAAAAATATCATTATCACAAGGAATTTCTCTAAAGTTAGGAACGTCTTTTCTTATCTTATTACCAGCACTACCAAACTGAACATTCTGATTTTTCTGATTAGCTTTTATTGAAACAATAACAATGATTACCCAAGGAATAAAATAAACAATAGCTTGAAAAAGAATAATTAAAATATTACGAAGTTTCCTCCAAAAAGAAGTCTTATCACTATAATTAACAGCACCTTTTTCAGCCATTTTATAATAATAATCAAAATTTTCACTTAATACACTATCGGTATGAAAAGTACCCTTATCAAACTTAACTAAGATAGTTAAATACTCATCACTATTTAAACTTCCCTCACTAGACATCTCTATCCTGCCATCATAAACATAACAAGGTGCTCCATATTGACCATATCCCCATACAGCCAAAGTATTAGAATATTTAAAATCACTATAAATACGAATAGTAACAGAATCAGGACTAGCACTAAAGCTCTTAGGAAATAAATTCCAATAAATCATATCAGCATCTTCAATAGTAGATACAAAATTAATAATTTTATATTGAATTTGATACTCATGAGTGCCATAACTACTAATACCAAATACAATATCTACTTCATTACTTTCTGGATAATAAAGTCCTGCCTTATAAGCTTTATCTGACAAACTACTATTTTCATTCCAACTAGATACAGTACTAAATTCTACTCCATCCATCTTGACCTTAACATCATATATTTCAGAAACACCTAAATTATAATAAGGATGCCACCCTTCAGTACCTTCTGTAACATCCGCATCCCAAGTTTCTGTAATAGTAGCAATACCATTATTATCTACATAAATATCCATATCTATTTTAGATATTGTACTAGCATCTACTACCATTAAGGTACTAAAAAACATTACAAACATTAAAAATATCTTCTTCATATATATCTCTCCATAATAGAAAAAGGATTAATAAATAATCCTAAAACTTAACTTGTACATTTTCTCTTTCTTGAGAATCAGCTTCAAAAAATGATTCTTTCTTAAATCCAAAGATAGAAGCTATCAAATTACTAGGAAATATTTCAATCTTATTATTATAATTTAAAACAGAATCATTATAAAATTGTCTAGCATAACTAATTTTATCTTCTACTTCTTTTAATTCCTTCTGAAGTTCAGCAAAATTAGAATTAGCTTTCAAATCTGGATAACTTTCCGCCAAAGCAAATATTTTAGTAATTCCCTGAGATAACTCACGAGAAGCTTCTATCTTCTCTTCATCGCTCTTAGCACTCATATAACCATTTCTAGCTTGAATAACTTTTTCAAAAGTTTCACTTTCATGCCTAGCATAACCTTTTACTGTTTCTACTAAATTAGGTATTAAGTCAAATCTTTTCTTTAATTGAATATCAATTTGACTAAATTGATCTCTTACTTTGTTTCTAGAAACTACTAAACCATTATAAGTACTAATAACAAAGATTGCGAGCAATACAAGCACCACAACTAAAACAATAAACCACATAAACTTCCCTCACTTTCTTAACATAAGTATATCATAAAATTACCAATTTAGTATCATAAATTAATATATATTTTAATTTTTTATTACTTGTATATTTCAAACATAAAATTATAATAATGAAAATAATGAAATACAAATTCATAACAATATATAATATACAACTTACCTACATCATTAAAACAATTACTATATATAAGTTATTCTATGAAAAAAGAAACCAATATTACTATTAGTTCTCTATTTACTTATTCAGATCAATTCTTTCTATTATATTAGTTAATAACTCTATGATATATAATAAGAAATGCTTCTCTAAATTAACAAGCTCTAAAATAATATGAATCTTATTCTCTTTATAATTCAATTTAAAATGTTTAGATACTTCATAAGATAACATAAATAACTCTTCTCCATTAATTTTCTTACTAATATCCTCTGATAATTCTAAATCAATCATAGTTTTAGTTTGTTTTACCTTCGTTATTTCAAGTTTCTTTGCCAGTTTTTCAAACCATTCCTCATACATATAAATTTCCATTTCATGAGTAACTTTACCAAATCGATCCTCTAATTCTGCTTTTACTTCAAGTAATTTATCCATAGAATCTACTCCATTAATCTTCTTATGAATCTCAATTTTTAAATCATCATCTTTAATATAGTCATCTCCTATATGTGTATCTACATCAATTAAAGTACGATTATCAAGAGTTTCATCTTCCTCTTCTTCTACATACTCTCCCTTAATCTTATCTACAGCATCCTTAAGCATCTTTAAATATAAATCAATACCAATCGTATCAATAAAACCAGACTGTTCACTACCAAGAATATCACCAGCACCACGAATAGATAAATCTCTCATTGCAATTTTAAAACCGCTACCTAACTCAGTAAATTCCTTAATAGTATTAAGTCTTTTAATTGCAATATCATTAAGTTCTTTATGATTATCATACATCAAATATGCATATCCAATTTTATCACTACGCCCAATTCTTCCTCTAATCTGATATAACTGAGATAACCCAAAATGGTCAGCATCCATAATAATTAAAGTATTAACATTAGGAATATCAATTCCCGTTTCAATAATAGTGGTACAAACTAAAACATCATACTTATGATCAATAAAATCTTGCATTTTA